>JBKJUN010000432.1:0-20452 GCA_046590555.1 Bryobacter sp.
AGCGCACCCTTCTTTGGGAGCTGGAAGCGGATTTATTGGGCGGTAGTGTTGTATTTGATCGCGATCATTGGAGCTTTGGCGGTGTTCACCGCATCGTTCCGCTTATGAGAACTCTTGACTTGATTGTGCTGGTGGGAACGATTGGTTTTATCGTTTTCTACGGGCTTTGGAAGAGCCGCAAGACGTCGACGGTGTCGGGGTACTTGCTGGCCGACCGATCCCTGCCCTGGTACACGGTTGCGTTGTCGATTATGGCGACGCAGGCTAGCGCAGTAACATTCATTTCCACGACTGGCCAAGCCTATGCAGACGGTATGCGGTTTATCCAGTTCTACTTTGGTCTGCCGATCGCGATGATCATTGTGAGTGCGTTCTTTGCGCCGCGTTTTCGCAATGCCAATGTATTTACCGCTTATGAGTATCTTGAGAAGCGGTTTGATGCCAAGACCCGGGCTTTGGTGAGTTTGATCTTTTTGATTCAACGTGGCCTGGCTGTGGGAATGATTCTGTATGCTCCGGCTGTGGTGCTGACGGTGATCCTGGGGTGGGATGATCGCACGACTACGATCCTGATGGGCTTTATCGTGATCGTCTATACGGTGTTGGGCGGGATTCGGGCGGTGGCGTGGACAGACTTTCAGCAGATGATGATCATGCTGGTGGGGTTGTTTACGGCTTTGCTGGTGGCGATTCTGGGGCTGCCGGAAGGGATCAGTTTTGGGGATAGCTTGTTGCTTGCTGCCAGTGCAGGGAAGCTCAACGCTGTTACTACGAATTTTGACTGGCATGACCGCTACAACCTCTTTAGTGGTTTGCTGGGCGGGACGTTTTTGGCGCTCGCTTATTTTGGTTGCGACCAGAGCCAGGTGCAGCGGTATCTGACTGGCAAGGATTTGCAGCAGAGCCGCGTGAGCTTGCTGTTTAATGCCGTAGCCAAGATCCCGATGCAGTTCTTTATCCTGCTGACCGGGGCTATGGTGTTTTCGTTTTATATCTTCACGGTGCCTCCCGCGACTTTTCATTCCGAGAATATGAAGAAGCTGGTGGGGACCGCTGTCGAGCAGAAGCATAAGGATGCTGTGGCGCTGCGGCAGAGGGCGGCATATGAGTTGCTCAAGAACCGGGATGCGGCACATCAGGCGAAGTTTATGGAAGCGCAGAAACACATGGATTCTGTGCATAAAGAGGCTACTGCGGGCTTTAACGACACCAACTATGTGTTCATGACCTTTGTTACGCAGCACTTGCCGGCGGGCTTTGTTGGCTTGGTGATCGCTGTGATTTTTGGGGCGGCTATGTCGGCAAGTTCCGGGGAGATTAACTCACTGGCGACGGTGACAATGGTGGACTTTTATAAACGGTTTGTGAAGCGGGATTCGAGTGATAGCCATTACCTTTGGTTCTCGCGCTTCGCTACTGTATTTTGGGGTATCTATGCTGTGGGCAGTGCGCAATTGGCTCGCGGGCTGGGGAGCCTCGTTGAAGCTGTGAATATGTTGGGGAGCCTGTTTTATGGGGGCTTGCTGGGTGTGTTTCTGCTGGCGTTCTTCTTCCCCCGAGTGGGGGGCACGGCGGCGTTTCTGGGAGTACTTGCCGGTGAGGCGGCGATCTTTTACACGCACTCAACCGGCAAGGTTGGCTTTCTTTGGTACAACGTGATCGGTTGCGGAGTTGTAGTGTTAACCGGGCTTGCGCTTAGTATCTTCTGGCAATCTGCATCGACGCCACGTCCACACGAGAGCGACGGCCCTCAACTACCACCAAGCCAGACTCAGTAACGCTGTAGAGCTTACGGTCTGCTTCAAGGTCATAGCCGATTCGGGCACCTTCCGGGACACGCACGTTCTTGTCGAGGATGGCGCGCTTGATCTTTGCACCCTTACCGATTTCACAGTTGTCGAAGATGATGGAGTCGTCGATTTCAGCTCCGCCGTATACCTTGACGCCGCGACCGATGACGCAATTGCGAACTGCTCCTCCCGAGATGATGGAGCCGCCGGAGACGATGGAATCAACGGCTGAGCCGCGGACTTGGTTTTCATCGAAGGTGAACTTGGCTGGCGGGTCTTCGTAGCCGGCAGTGCGGAGTGGCCAGTTGCGGTTGTAGAGGTTTAGATTGGGGTGGACGCTGCGGAGGTCCATTGAAGCTTCGTAGTAAGAGTCGATGGTGCCGACGTCGCGCCAATAGGGTTCCTGATCGGTGGGGTCACCTGGAATGTGGTTGCGCTGGAAGTCGTAGGCGTACATGGGGACCTTACCGATGAGCTTGGGCAGGATGTCGCGGCCGAAGTCGTGGGAGGAGTTTTCGTCCTGCGCGTCGGCGTAAAGTTCTTTGAGAAGGAGGCCGGTGCTGAAGACGTAGTTGCCCATGGAGGCGTAGACACGGTCTGGGTCTCCGGGCATGGTGGGGGCGTCGGGATTCTTTTCGTGGAAGCCGATGATAGAGCCGCCGGGAGCTGCTTCGATGACGCCAAATTCGCTGGCGTACTTCTTGTCGACCGGGATCGCGGCAATGGTGGCATCGGAACCCTTGTCGATGTGGAATTCGATCATCTCGCGGATGTTCATACGGTAGATGTGGTCGGCGCCAAAGATGGCGATGACATCGGGTTCAGCCTGTTCGATGAGGTTGACGTTTTGATAGATGGCGTCGGCGGTGCCACTGTACCAACTCTCACCAGGTGAGCGCATCTGCGCAGGGACAGGAATGCAGAAGTGGTTCTTGAGGATGCCTGAGAATTCCCAGCCGTCGCGCAAGTGTTGGAGGAGCGATTGGCTCTTGAACTGGATCAGGACATAGATCGAATAGATGCCCGAATTTATGAGGTTTGAGAGGACGAAATCGCAGATGCGATATCTGCCTCCAAAGGGAACGGCAGGCTTGGCCCTTTCCTTTGTTAGAGGGTAAAGACGGGTACCCTTGCCACCCGCTAGTACGAAAGCCATTACTCGACGTTGCATAGTCTAAGCTTGGATTCTTTCACAGTTTTGTTGCAGTGTAATCAAAAAGTTCTAAGCGAAGCTGGGGTGGGTGATGAATGGAAGTTTGGTTACTTCGCCGGCGGGCAACTGGAGCGTCATCGTAACTCTGATTACCAGTAAATCTTGAGCCCGACTTGCATTTGACGGGGGTCGTTGGCTTGGTTCTGGACCTGGCCGAACGTTCCCGCATTTAGATTGGTGCTGCCGGTGCCGAAGATAGAGCGGTTGAAGATGTTAAAAGCTTCGCCGCGCAGATCAATACGGAGGTGTTCGCCAACGCGGAAGGTCTTGGCGAGGCTGACGTTTTCTGACTGATTCCAGAAGCTTCGCAGCTTGGGGTTGAAACGGGTGGCGTTACCAAAGGCGGCGGCGGGCTGTGCGGGGAACTGGCTGGCCGGCTTGAGGAAGCGATCAACGTTGGGGTCGAAGCTGTCGCCCGCGATGGGGGCGCGCCAGTCGGTATAGCTATCGATTAGAGGACGGGTCTGGCCGTTCAGGATGGGTAGTGGGTTGTTGCGCTGGAGGGCAATAGGGAGACCACTTGCGTAGGACTGTATCGCGGCGATGCGCCAGCCACCGAGGGCATGATTGAGGAAGCCGCCGGTCATCCATTTACGACCCTTGCCGAAAGGAAGTTCATAGATAGTCGAGAACTTCAGTGAGTGGGTTTGGTCATTCTGACCGATTGATTTTTCGAGACGCCGGTTGTAGTGATCCATGGCAGCGGCCCCGTTGGCGAAGTAGGTGTCGGAATCGGTGAGGATCTTCGAGAAAACGTAGTTCCAGTTGAAGGTGATGCCATTGGACATCCGTCGGTCTGCTTTAAGGATGAAGGCATGATAGCTGGAGTGTCCGGATTTATCGCCGTTCTGAACGCCGGTGACGATGTTCTGGTATTGCGGATAGGGACGGAGTGCTTGAGCGACGGTGCGCAGGCGTTGTGAAGTGAAGGCGGCATAAGGGGCAGAGATGCCGGCGCTGGCGGCGAGTGGTGAACTAATATCAGCGCGGAGGATGTTGAGTGCCTGTGTGCCGCCAAAGCGTGAGACGAGGCTATCAAAGGCTTGCGTGGGCACCTGATTCAAATTGAGGAGGCCGGTTTGGAGGTGGGCGCCGGCGCTGCCGTTGTAACCGGCTTCGATCACCAGGTTTGAGGAAATCTGGCGCTGGACAGTGAGTGTCCAAAATGAGTTCTCGGGAGCGCGCGTGGCTTCCTGGCCCTGCCAGTAATCGACGTTCAGGCCATTAGAGAAGCTTGGGTCGAGAGAGGGCGGAAGCACGTAGGAGGGGAGGCCCTGATCGAGTTTGAAGGTGGGTTGGACGCCCTGGGTGATGTTGTCGAACTGATACTGGCCGATGAAGCCGGCGAAGTGGCCTGAGCCTTGCACGGCCGTAACGCGGGAGAAAGAGCGGCCATAACCGCTGCGGATCGTGGTCTTGGAGTCGAGAGTATAGGCGAGGCCGATGCGGGGGCCGATTCCGCCATACCAGCCAGGGACCAGGCTACGAGTATTTTCCCGGCCTGGGCCATTGCCGGCAAACCAGAGGGCACCGGGGCGACCGTTGGCTCCTGGATTTGGGCGATCGGGATTGAAGTCGGAGTATTCGTCTTTGAGGTTAGTGGGTGGCATGGTTACGTCGTAGCGGATGCCGTAGTTGATGGTGAGCTTTTTGCTGATGCGGAAGTCGTCTTGCGCGTAGAAGCCGTAGTAGGGGAAGCGCTGGGTTACGTTGCGGATTGTCTCTGTGCGGCCGAGGAAAGCGTCGCCGAGGAGGAAGGATGCAAAGGAGCTGCCGCCGCTGGCGGGGAAGGCCGTTGCGCCTGGGACGGAGGTGCCGAGGAAGCTGAAATCAGCGCGCCCGGCGATGTCCTGCTGGCCAAAGCCGTCGGCGTTCTGGTTCTGATAGGCAAAGCCGAACTTGAAGGTGTGCGAGCCGCGGATGTAGCTGAAGTCATCTTTGAGGCCCCAACCGGGTTGATTGGTGCCATTGTAGGAAGCCCCGCCCCAGCCTGAGAATTCGCTGAAGTTGATGGTGGGGAAGTTCTGGTTGCAGTCGACGACGTTGGCAATACAGACTTTGTCTTTCCAGTTCTTGTCGACGTTGGCGGAGAAACTGTTTTTTGTGAAGGTGTTTTTGGCGAAGGAGAGGTGATTGATCATTCGCGGAGAAATGGTCCAATCGTGGGTGAGACGGAAGGCCTCGGTGTCCCAGGCTTGAAGCTGGCCGCTCCACAGGGGTTGGGGGAGTCCGGGGGGGCCTGCAGGGCCTGGCTTACGGCGGAATTCCGTGGTGTTCCAGAGGAAGCTGAGACGGTGGTTGTTGCCGAAGAGCTGGTCGCCTTTGACGGACCACTTGTCGGTGGGGGTGACTTCTGTGCCGCCAGTGACTAGATAGTTTTGACGGACGTAGCCACTGGTGCCTGGGGCGAAGCCACGGTTGGGAGCGACGCCAGAGGCGAATTTGGTGATGTTGGAGGCAGTGTTGGAGAAGCGGTTGGCAGGAATCTGGTTATTAGGGAAGACGCTTCGGATGCTGCCTGTGCCTGCCGGATTGAGGCGCGTGGTGCCTGGGTCGTAGATGGGGATCTGGCGGTTGGATTGATCGACCCAGTTGGTGAAGTCGCCACGGTACATTTCTGGAGTGGGGACGGAGAGGATGGCGTCGTTGGCTCCGACACGGTTGCGGAAGCCTTCGAAGGCGGCGAAGAAGAAAGTTTTGTTGCGGCCGTTATACAACTTTGGGATGACCACTGGGCCGGAGAAAGTAGCGCCGAAGTCGTTCTGGCGGTAGACAGAGCGGCGGGCGGCAAAGAAGCCGCGGGCGTCCATGGCGTCGTTGCGGAGAAAGTTGTAGACGGTGCCGTGGATGTCGTTGGTGCCGGACTTGGAGGCAAAGGTCATGACGCCGCCGCCTGCCTGGCCGTATTCTGCCTTGAAGCCGTTGGTGTCGACTGAGAATTCTGTGAGGCCTTCGACCGAGGGAGTGTTGAGTGCGGCTTCAGCGGTATCGCCTGAACGATTAGTGCCGACGCTATGGCCGTCGAGCGTGGCATCCCAGGCGGCTGCCTGACCGCCGCCGAGAGAGAGGCGTTGCCCGTCACCGCGAGCTTCTGCAGCTACGGCGACGAGATTGAAGGGGCTGCGCATTGCACCTGCTACTACAAGGGGGAGTTCGTCAACGAGTTTGTTCTGGACCTGGGTTGAGACCTTGGCTGTGTCGGTTTGGATGGCGGCCGCGTTGGCAGTGACTTCGATTTGTTCTGAGACCTGGCCGAGTTGGAGCTGGAGTTCGAGGCGGACTGATGAAGAGGCGGCTACGATTACGTTTTGTTGGATGTAGCGCTTGAAGCCGGTAGCGGTGACGGTGATTCGGTATACGCCTGGGCTTAGATTGGGGGCAGCGAATTCGCCGGTGCCTGAGGTCATTACCTTGAATGTGCCATTGGTATCTCGATTGACTACCACCACCTCTGCTCCTGCAAGCGCCGCTCCAGATTGGTCTGTAACCGTGCCGGCGATGAGCCCGCGTTCGCTTTGGGCGAAACTGAGTGAAGAAAAGAGAAGACTGACCATTGCCAACTTGGCAATATTCAGTGAGAGACCTCTAAGCATATTTCGTGACTCTATCTGTTTTGGCTTTTAAATGCAACAACTGGAGGATGTGCCAGTAGAATTAGAGACGTGTTTGTTCCCATTCTATTGATTACCGCAGTTGCTGCGCTTGATCCCAAAGATATCCAAAATGGAATCGACAGTGCGGCTGGAACTGGGAAGCCTTTTGTTTTGCCGGCAGGGGTTCATAGCGTGGGGACGTTGCGACTGCGATCTGGTTCGCATCTGCGCTTTGCTGCTGGTGCGGTGCTGCGGATGCTGCCCTTGAATGCTGACTACGCGCCGATTGAGAAGCTTGGTTTTGAGCCGTTTGCCGATGTTGAGACTTCGCGATTTGAACATGCGTTGTTGTTTGCCAGTGATGCCGATGGGGTGACGATTGACGGGCCGGGGAGGATTGAATGTGAACGGACTTCGCGTGGGGGGCCGAAGCCGATCTCATTGCGCCGGTGTCGCAACATCAAGCTGGATGGCTTAACAATTGATCGCGCTCCGAACTATGCGATTAGCTTGATTGGGTGCAGCCGGGTGGATATTGGCCGGGTGACGATTACGCGGAGTTTGGCTGACGGGATCGATCTGGACAGCACGACTGATGCCCTGATTCACGATGTGGATGTTGAGTCTTACGATGATGCGATTTGCCTGAAGACGAGTCTTTCGCTTGGGGAGAAAAAGCCGACCCGCAACATTTCGATTGAGCGGGCACGGCTGAAGACAGCGAGTGTGTTCTTCAAGCTGGGGGCGGAATCGTATGGGGATTTTTCGAAGATCCGGGTGAAGGATGTCACGATGACGGGCGGGGTAGGGAATCGACATGGTAATCCTGGGATTGCGCTGGTGACAGTGGACGGCGGGAGGATCAGCGATGTGGTGATTGAGGACGTGAAAATGGATGGGGTTGGAACTCCGATTTTTCTCAGGATTGGTGCGAGGAAGGAGCCGCCGGGAGAGATGGCTGGGATTCGATTGTCCAGAATAGAAGCGCGCGGGACGCGACACGCGAGTGTGATTGCCGGGTTGCTGGATGAACCGATTCGCAGGCTGGTGCTGGAAGGTATCAGTGTTGAGCCTGTGGGTGCTGCCGGGATCTTTGATGCCAAGCTACGGGTGCAGGAAACTAGAAGCGCTAATCCGGAGCCGATTCAGTTTGGGCCGATTCCTGCTTCTGCTTTCTTCTTTCGCCATGTGTCAGGTTTGCGCTTGAGTGAATTGCAGTATTTGAAGCCAGCGGCATCACCTGCTGTGTTGCTGGATCAAGTGACTGGTGGTTGGCCTATGTGCAAACAGATTGACTCGACGCGGGGTGTTTGCGACGGGAACTTTTCAAAGAAGAAGAAGCCCTAGCGCTGGGACAAGGGATTTATCTTTTGGCGGGCGATCATGTCGAAGGTGTCGCCACGCTCGAGGAAGTAGTGGCGCTTCTCGTCTGGTTTGGCCTTGTGACCAGCGTCGTAGATCGCTACTTTGCTGACGCCGACAACTTCAAACCGATCTTCTTGAACGATGATCGCTGTGCCTTCGTCGAGGCCGATACCTAACAAATCCGGGTGTTTGGTGATAATCTCCCAGAGGTCGTTTTCTCTGTTGCGCTTGAGCAGGTGCTGATCAATGGCGGCGTTACGAAGGTAGCCGAAGCCACGTTCGTAGCCTGGGGCGATCATGATTTCGTTGCCGGTCTTGGCACCTCGTACGAGGTAGGAACCCTGGATGGTAGCTCCGGCTGAGGTGCCTCCGATGACGCCGCCCCGGTTTAGGACGTTCTGAAATTCGCGCTCAGCTTTGGTGCCTTCGTAGCTGTCTACGATGCGCCACTGGCGGCCACCGCCGAACCAGACGGCTTTGGCTCTTTTGAGGGGAGCGACAAAGGCGTCAGTGTCGGCGACTTTCTTGTCGCGGGTGTGGAGGACAGTTACGTCGGTGAAGCCGGCGCGCTTGAGGAAGTCTCCTGCGTTTTCCTTTGGTTCGGTTTCTGAAGCTGCGGGAATGTAGACGACGGGTGAGTTTGGGCCACCGGCGAGAGCAATGAAGCGTTGCCAGATTTCGGGGCCGACGGATCCTCCGCCTACGATGACAAGATTGCCGCGATCTGGACCGTATTGGCCAGCGCTGAGCGTGATTGCGCAAAGGAGGAAGCGAGTGATCATGAGAGGCCTTCGAGCAAGCCGGTGCTGTCGCCGAAGCTCTTTTCTTCAATGCCCATGCGGTGGAGCATGGCGAGGTGGAGATTGCAGAGCGGAGTTTTTTCAGGGGCACGGAGGCGGCGGCCTGAACGCAATTTGCCTTTTCCTCTACCGGCGAGGATCAGTGGAAGGTTCTCAACGGCGTGGCTGTTGCCGTCTTTGAGCGTGCCACCGAAGAGAATCATCGAATTGTCGAGCAGTGAGGTGCCGCCTTCGTCGAGGCTCTTCATGCGGTTCAGGAAGTAGGCCATCTGTTCGGTGTGCCAGTTGATGATCTTCTCGTATTGTTCGCGCTGGGTGGGAATGTTGCGGTGATGGGAAAGGCCGTGGAAGCTTCCCTTCACGCCATTGAGGAAGCCGTAATCCTGAGAGCTTTGGGCGTCGCCAAACATGAAGGTTGAGATGCGCGTGCTGTCGGTCCAGAAGGAGAGGATCATGAGGTCGAGCATGAGACGGACGTGCTCGGCGTGTGTCTCGGGAATGCCAGGACGCGGACGATCGAGGGGGAACTTGCCTGCATTGATCCAGCGCTTTTGCGGGCGCAGGGAAGCTTCGAGGCGGCGTTCTACAGAGCGGACAGATTCGAAGTATTCGTCGAGGCGGGCCTGGTCT
This sequence comes from Bryobacter sp., assembly GCA_046590555.1. GTDB lineage: Bacteria > Acidobacteriota > Terriglobia > Bryobacterales > Bryobacteraceae > Bryobacter. Next base: position 9,392 of record JBKJUN010000432.1, read on the forward strand.
GAGGTGCTGCCTTTTTGCCGGAGGGACTTGGCTTGATCGAGAACTACGTCGAGGACACTGGTGTCGTCGCGCTGGAGTGATTCGATGAGGGATCGGTGTTTCGAGTCTACGCCTGAGACGACTTTGGCTTTAGGATTTCGGAAGAGACGATCAAAGGCGAGTTGGGGGATGATCTCTTTGGGGACCGGGGATTTCGGGTCTGCCCAAGAGAGGAATGAGCCGAGTGCGCGGGGGAAGCCACCGCCGGCAGTGTCGATGCCTGTGCGTGGTGAATCGATGCCCAGTTCGAAGCTGGGAAGAGGAGTGTTGAGGCCGATGCGCTGAGCGGCGAGTTGGTCGATGGTTGTACCGCCGGAGTCGAGGTCGCTACCGACGGTTCGTTCTACGTAGCCGCCTGAAAGCCAGGCTGGGACTTTGGGCCAGTGGCCGTTGCGGCCGATGGTGTTCTTATGCCATAGGTTTTCGAGCAGGATGAAGTCGTCACGAAGGCCTTCGAGGGGCTTGAGGTGCGGGGTGATTGCGTACTTTTCGTCGTCACCCGGAGGGCTCCAATGATCGGGGCGCACGCCGTTTGGCATGAAGAGGAAAGCCATTCGCAGGGGCGGTTCCTTGAGTCGCTCGTCGGATGGTGCGGCTTGCAGAGATTCGAGCCAGGGGAGCGCAAGGCTTGCGCCTGCTCCTCTGAGGATCATTCGACGGGAAAGTTTGCGCGCCATAAATTGTTCCTAGACTAACAAAATCACTTGTCGCCGAGAAGGCGAGTGCGGACTGGTTTGCGTGCCGGGGCTGAAGAGATCGAGGTTGCGGTGCCGGCTTGATGGTTGCGGAAGGGACTGCTGAGGACGATCTCGTGGATCAGCAAGCGAGCGTTTGCGTTGTTCTGATCGAGCTTGTCGACGATGCGCTGGATGGTGCACTGGTCGGCATCGGATATGCCGCGGCCGAGTGCGTAGCCGAGGATCTTGCCGCTGATGTGGCGAAGGAATTCTTCTTTGCGGCCGAGCAGGATATTGCGCAGCTCGATGGGGCCGTCGAAAGATTCGCCGGAAGGTAGAGTGCCTTTGCTGTCGATTGGGCCTTCGCGCAATCGCCCCATCCAGTCGAAGGGTTCGAGGCCGAAACCAATTGGGTCCATGAGATTGTGGCAGCTTGCGCAGGCGGAATCGTCACGGTGGCGTGAGAGGATCTGGCGCATGCTGAGTCCTTTGTCGGACTTGGCTGCATTTTCAAGTGTTGGAACGTCTGGTGGGGGTGGGGGGACAGGGGTGCCGAGGATGGTTTCAAGAACCCAGGCTCCGCGCAGGACGGGGCTTGCCATTTTGTAGTGTGAGGTCATGGCGAGAACGGAGGCCATGCCGAGCACGCCGCCGCGCCGGTTGTCTGGCCATTCGACTCGCTTGAACTGGACGCCGAGAGGGGTCTTGATTTGCTCTTCGACTTGATAGAACTTGGCGAGGCGTGCCGTCATGAAGGTGTAGTTTGCGTTGAGGAGTTCGAGGAGGCTGCGGCCACTAGCGAGGATGTGCTGAAAGAGGAGGACAGGTTCTTCGCGGAGCTCGGCTGCGACTTCTGGCGTGTAGTAGTGCTGGAGTTCTGTGAGGAGGGGGACGACTCTGCCGCCAACTTCCTGCGTGCCGAGCCATTGGCCAACGAAGCTGTTTGCGAAGGCGCGGGAGCGTGGGTCGTCGAGCATGCGATCCACTTGTTGCTTCAATATTGCTGGATCCTGAAGGCGGCTTTGCGCGGCGAGTTGGAGGAGCTCGTCGTCTGGCATGGTGGACCAGAGGAAGTAGGAAAGACGTGAGGCCATGTCGTAATGGGCGACGGGCTGCATCGTAGTTTGTGAATCGCGGCCTTCGATTCTGAAGAGGAAGCGCGGGGAGACCAGGGCTGTCTTGAGGGCCATTTTAACGGCTTCTTCGTAGAAGTCGCCTCGTTCTGCCGCGCGCTGGTAGATGCCGTAGAATCGTTCGACGTCGGTTGTGTCGACGGGACGCCGATAGGCTTTGGTGAGGAAGGTCGAGAGGAGGCGCCGGGTGGCGCGACTTGCATCAACGGGCGATTCGCCGGGTTCGAGGCCGAAGAGGCGATAGTGGAGTGCGCGTTTGTCTTGAGCGATGGGCTCCTGTTTTTGTTCGACTGTGAGGCTGTAGAATTCCACGGGCTCAGTGCCCGCTGTGATGCGGACGGTGTGGGCGCCTCGGGCGAGCGGGTTGGTGGCGACGCGAGTTGTGGCGCCGCCGTTTGAATCACGCGCATATGAGAGAGAGGTGGGTGGGCCGTCGTCGACATAGACCTGCAATTGAAAGGGTGTCTGCCGTGGCCGCTCCACTGAAACTTTCAAGTTAATAGGTGCCTTCAACGAAAATCGCGATTTCGGTGGAAAGAGATTGAGCTGGTGCCAGAGTGCGGCCTGGCTTTACCGAAGGCAGCGGTGGGTTCATCTCCGCTGAAGGGAAGAGCTTACTCATCGGTTGGGTGATGATGACCCGATCGAGGATCTTCTGGGCTGCTTCGAGGTAACGCTCAAGGAGCATGGGCGGAAGGTATAGAGTTTCGCCGTTGGTGTCGAAACCATTGCCGCCAGATTCATCGGCAGGGAAGAGATCTGCTGCTACGACATCTACGCCGAGGAGGTCGCGAATGGTGTTGTGAAATTCGCGGCGGTTGAGACGACGAGGCGGGATTGCGCCGGCGCTTTCACCGGCGCTACAGGCGGTCTTGCGGAGTTGCTGATCGATCCAGGTGGAGACACGTAGACGGTCGCCTTCGGTAAGTTTTGAAGCCATGGGTGGCATGGTGCGATTGCGCAATTGCGTCGCGACATCGCGCCAGAGCATGCGGCTCTCGTTGAGGTCTTCGGCCTTTTGTGCCTTCAGGAAGTTAAGGCGATTTTTTGGGTTGGCCGGGTTGTGGCAGGCGGAGCAGTTTTGCTCTAGGACGGGCTTCAGATCTTTCGCAAAATCATCTGCGGCATTGGCACAGAATAAGGCAAAAAAAAGCGATAGAGTTGCACGCACATTGCAACTCTATCGCTTTTTTGGGCTTATGCAGTGGCTACAGGTGCCTTGGCGATTTGGCGGAGAACGTAAGGCATGATGCCACCACTGCGGAAGTAGAGCACTTCAACCGGGGTGTCGATGCGAACCTTGACGGCGAAGGATTTGGTTTCGCCGTTGGCAGTCTTGACGGTGACCTTGGCGAGCTTGTCGCCCTGGGCTGCGTCTGAAACACCAGCGATCGAATATGTTTCGGTGCCGTTAAGGCCCAGTGTCTGGCGGCTTTCGCCGGGGAGAAATTCGCAGGGGAGCACGCCCATGCCGACGAGATTGGAGCGGTGAATTCGTTCGAAGCTTTCGGCAATCACTGCTTTGACGCCAAGGAGGTTAGTACCCTTGGCTGCCCAATCGCGAGAGGAGCCTGAACCGTATTCCTTGCCTGCAATGACAATTAGCGAATTGCCGTCTGCTTGGTACTTGACCGAGGCATCGTAGATGCTCATCTGTTCGCCGGAGGGGACGTGTTTGGTGAAGCCACCTTCGACGCCCGAGAGCATTTCGTTCTTGAGACGGACGTTGGCGAAGGTGCCGCGGGTCATGACTTCGTCGTTGCCGCGGCGCGCGCCGTAGCTGTTGAAGTCTGAAGGAGCAACACCAAGGCTCAGCAGATATTGACCGGCAGGAGAATCCTTCTTGAAAGATCCAGCGGGTGAGATGTGGTCGGTGGTGATCGAATCGCCGAGGACGCAGAGAGGATAGAGGTCGCTGAGGTCTTCGATGGGGGCACTCGGGTCCTTCATGTTTTCAAAGTAAGGCGGATGCTTGATGTAGGTCGAGTTTTCGTCCCAGGCGAAGCGGTCGCCGGTGGGGGTCTTCATGCTCTTCCATTGGTCGTTGCCTTCGAAGACGAATTCGTATTCGCGACGGAACTGTTCGGCGGTGACGAATTGGCCGACGGCGGCGCTGACTTCTTCCTGGGTGGGCCAGATGTCTTTGAGATAGACGTCTTCGCCGTCTTTGCCTTTGCCGAGAGGTTCTTTGGTGAGGTCCATGTCGACTCGACCTGCGAGGGCGTAAGCGACTACGAGTGGGGGCGAAGCCAGGTAGTTGGCGCGGACCTGCGCGTTGACGCGACCTTCAAAATTACGGTTGCCGCTGAGGACGGCCGCGACGACCATGTCGTTTTCGGCGACGGCGTGACTGACGGTTTCAGGAAGTGGGGCGCTATTGCCGATGCAGGTGGTGCAGCCGTAGCCTACGAGGTTGAACCTGAGTGCATCGAGGTAGGGCATGAGGCCACTCTCTTTGAGGTACTCGGTGACGACCTTGGAGCCGGGAGCAAGTGAGGTCTTGACCCAGGGCTTGGACATGAGGCCCTTTTCGACAGCTTTCTTTGCGAGCAGGCCGGCACCGATCATGACGCTGGGATTAGAGGTGTTGGTGCAACTGGTGATGGCTGCGATTACCACGGCGCCTTCGGGCATGCTGGAGGTTTCGCCGAACATTTCGACGTCGACACTCTTCTGTTCTTCGGTGAGGGTGGAGAGGAAGTTCGACTTGACGCCTGAAAGGGAGATGCGATCCTGCGGGCGCTTTGGGCCAGCGAGGGAAGGTTCGACGCTATCGAGATCGAGCTCGAGGACATCGTTGAATTCAGGCTCGGGAGTGCCGGCTTCGAGGAATAAGCCTTGTTCCTTGTAGTAGGCTTCGGCGAGTTCGACGAGGTGCTTGGGCCTGTTGGAGAGGCGCATGTAGTCAAGGCTCTTGACGTCGATTGGGAAGAAGCCGATGGTGGCTCCATATTCGGGAGCCATGTTGGCGATGGTGGCGCGATCAGCGAGGCTGAGGGCTGGCATGCCGGGGCCGAAGAATTCTACGAACTTGCCGACTACGCCACGCTTGCGCAGTTGCTGGGTAACGGTGAGGACCAGGTCTGTGGCGGTTGCGCCAGCTGCAAGTTTGCCGTGAAGCTTGAATCCTACGACTTCGGGCAGGAGCATCGACATCGGCTGGCCCAGCATGCAGGCTTCTGCTTCGATGCCGCCAACGCCCCAACCGACGACGCCGAGGCCGTTGATCATGGTGGTGTGTGAGTCTGTGCCGACAAGGGTGTCGGGGTAGGCCTGGGCCTTTTCTTCGTTAACGAAGACTACGGGTGCGAGGTATTCGAGATTGACCTGATGTACGATGCCGGTGCCTGGGGGGACAGCGCGGAAATTGCGGAAGGCCTTTTGAGCCCAGCGGAGCAGAGCATAACGTTCGCTGTTGCGCTGGAACTCAAGGAGCACGTTGAGGTCGAAGGAATCTTTGGCGCCGTAGTTGTCTACCTGCACGGAGTGGTCGATGACGAGGTCTACCGGGATCAAAGGGTTGGCGAGAGTTGGATCTGCACCCATTTTGAGGAGGGCGTCGCGCATGGCTGCGAGGTCGACTACGCAGGGAACGCCGGTAAAATCCTGCAAAAGAACGCGTGAGGGTCGGTAGTTGATTTCCTGAGGGGTTGCCTTGAGATCCCACTTGGCCACGTATTCGATGTCGCTCTTCTTGACGGTGAGGTCGTCTTCAAACCGCAGGAGATTTTCGATCAAGATGCGGATAGATACCGGGATCCTCTGCATATTAAAGCCGGCGTTTGCCAGTGCGGCTAATTTGTAGATTTCATATGTGCGTCCACCAACCGTCAATGACGAGGCGGCGCCGAAAGAGTTCCGAGTGCTCATAGTAGGAAACTAATAGTGTATCGCGTAGGCCATGAAACGGCGCTCGTCCTGCTATGCTCAGTAATTCATGCAGCAGACGACTGATTCTGCCAATCCATTTCACGATGCACTGCGATTTGAGCGGCGAATCCCGCCTTGCAGCGTCCTGATATTTGGCGCAAACGGCGATTTGACGATGCGAAAGCTCTTGCCAGCTCTTTACCGGCTGGCATACGAGCGTAAACTCCCAAGCGGGTTTTCGATCGTGGGCAACTCACGAACGGCCATGAGCAATGAGCAGTTTCGCGAGAAGATGCGCGTGAGCGTGCAGAAATTTATCGAGAATTCTCCCTTCGACGAAGCTCTCTGGGAGGATTTTGCCAAGGGTATTTTCTACGTTTCAGGCGACATCGCCGACCCGGCTTGTTATGCCGCGCTGAAAGTGCAACTGGATGAGATTGAGCGTGATCGTGGCACGGGCGGGAATGTCCTGTTTTACCTTTCAACACAGCCGAGCTTCTACGCCAGTGTAGTTGAGCAGATTGGAGCGGCAGGGTTGGCGCAGCATCCGGGTGGGGCCTGGCGGCGAGTTGTGATCGAGAAGCCATTTGGTCATGATCTGGCCAGTGCCAAGGAATTGAACCGGCGGATCAGCACTGTACTGGCGGAACGGGATGTATATCGCATTGATCATTACCTCGGCAAGGAAACCGTGCAGAATGTGCTGGCCTTCCGGTTTGGCAACACGATTTTTGAGCCATTGTGGAATCGACAATACATCAGCCATGTGCAGGTAACTGCGGCTGAAAGCATTGGGGTGGAAGGCCGCGGCGCTTACTATCAAGAGGCCGGGGCGCTGCGCGACATGATCCAGAATCATTTGCTGCAGGTGATGGCCACCGTGACGATGGAAGCGCCGCCGTACTTTGATTCCGATGCGGTGCGCGATGAGCGCGCCAAGTTGTTGCGTTCGATCCGGATTCTTAAGCCGGATCAGGTGGATAGTCATGCAGTGAAGGGGCAGTATGGCCCGGCGCGAGTTGGGAATGCAGATCTTCTGGGCTTTCGTCAGGAGCAGGGCGTCAATCCTGAAGCTCAAACGGATACTTATGCAGCAGTCACTTTTTTTGTTGATAACTGGCGCTGGGCTGGCGTACCGTTTTATGTGCGAACTGGAAAGCGATTGCCCAAACGTGTGACTGATATTGCGATTCGATTCAACAATGCTCCCTTGTCGCTGTTTTCTTCGAGCCCAGGTGCTTCAGATTCCCCACTGGCTGCACCGAACCTGCTGATCTTGAGGATTCAACCGGACGAGGGAATTTCTTTGCGGTTTCAATCAAAGGATCCATCCGGTGGCGGGATGAAACTGCGGCCGGTATCAATGGATTTTAATTATGGTTCGAGCTTTGGATCGCGCACTCCGTCGGCCTATGAGACGTTGTTGCTGGATGCCCTTGCCGGGGATAGTACGCTTTATACGCGGCAGGACATGGTGGAAGCAAGTTGGCGCGCGGTGGAGCCGATTCAGAATCATTGGCTGGAAAATAAGTTTAACTTCCCGAATTATGAGGCTGGAAGCTGGGGGCCAAAGGCGAGTGACGAAATGTTGGCCCGTCGTGGACACGAGTGGAGGATCCCTTGAGCAGCCCGTCGGTCAATACAGCCCAACTTCTTAAAGACCTGGGTGGACTGTGGACGCAACTGGGTAAGGAAGAAAGCGAAGGTTCTGACCGCTCAGCAGGCGTGCTGCGTGCGGTTACCATGACCTTCATTCTTGGAGTTGAAGAGGGCAATGATGAAGCGGCTGCCAGTGAGGCTCTTGCTCTTCTGATGCATGAGCATCCGAGCCGGGCCATTGTGTTGAAACTGCGTGCTCAAGCGGATGCAGAACTGGATGGGCGGGCTTTTGCGCAGTGCTGGATGCCATTTGGCCGCCGGCAGCAGATCTGTTGCGAGCAAATCGAATTGAGTGCGGGAACTACGTCGTTTGAAGATTCGGTTTCGTTGTTGCGTGGTCTTGTCGCACCAGACCTTCCTGTGGTGTTCTGGTGCCGAAGCGCCAAGCTCTTTGATCATCCTGCTTATCCGGTTATTGCCGCAATGGCTGACAAGGTAATTGTGGATAGCCGGTCGCTTTCGAACCCGCTTGAATCTTTGCGCTTACTAAATCGCGAGGTTCACGCCGGGCATCTCTATGGTGACCTTACCTGGACGCGATTGACCCGTTGGAGGCAGACCGTCTCCAGCCTGTTTGAACGCATGGACTGCAAAGGCTTTTTTCAGAATCTGAATTGTGTGGAAATCCGTTATGCCCATGCGCCTGAGCCGATTGCTGTGGAATATCTTTCTGCTTGGTTAAAGTCTGTACTCGGATCAAAATTCCAAGTGGATCGGGTGCATCGTCCGTCAGAAGCATCGTGGCAAATTCAGGGATTATGTTTTGTAACGACATTGGCAGATATTGTCATTGAGCGTTCGGAGAAGGGCATCGTGGAGACCCATATCCAGAAGTTTTCAACCCGATCCGTATTTGAAGAATTGGACGAGCCGCGGCTTGTTCGAGAAGAACTTTCTATTTTGGAGCGGGATCCCATACTCGCCCGTGTCTTGGAAATTGCGTCACAAAGTTAAGCATGTTGTCCTATCTAAATATTTTTGCCGACCCTGAATTAGCAGCCAAAGCCTGCGCCGAACGAATAGCTGAAGTTGTCAAAGAAAGTCTGGATCTGCGCGGAGTTTCGCGTATTGCCCTTTCTGGTGGATCTTCACCAAAATTGATGTTTGGCGAACTGGCCAAGATGTCAGTGGATTGGGAACATGTCTGGCTGTATTGGGTGGATGAGCGAGTGGTTCCGCCAGATCATGCAGACTCCAACTACAAGATGGCGATGGAGCACCTGATTCTTCCCGCTGGGATTCCGATCCAACATCTGAATCGCATCGCGGGAGAGCGATACCCGGAAGAAGCTTCGGCGCATTACATTTCTGAGATACGTGTGGACTTCAAATTGAAGGAAGGTGAGCTTCCCAAATTCGACCTGGTTCATCGCGGCATGGGGCCGGATTCACACACAGCGAGTTTGTTCCCCGGCGATCCGTTGATCGAAGACGATTACGATATAGCTTCTAATACGTTTGTTGAGAAATTCAATTCTCACCGGGTAACACTGCTGCCTGGAGTCTTAAAGGCCGCCCGGCATACGGTAATCCTTGCTCCTGGTGCGGATAAGGCGGGTGCGCTTTGGGATGTACTTGAAGGCAAGACAGACGTCATGGCTCATCCTTGCCAGATTGCGGCCAAACCTCCTTATCCAACTGAATGGTATGTCGACGAGGCCGCTACAAAACTGCTGCGCAAGAAATCCTGAGATTTTTCGCGTGCTAGCGCGACTACTCAGTATTGGTTGAAGCGATCTATCTCCTGCTTGCTTGCTGGATGATCGTTAGTGGCATAGACGATCTTTGGCTCGATTTCTGTTATCTGGCTGGCCGGATTGCCAAACCACGCACCGCTACTGAAACACATCCCTCCTCAACGACCGTTCCTCCGCCGGGCGACCCCGCCGGGCTTGACGAAAGCCTGATCGCATTATGGATTCCCGCCTGGCGCGAGGACACGGTGATTGCCCGCATGGTGGCGCACAATGTGGCTTCGATTCGATACCGGCGTTATCACATTTTTCTTGGCACATATCCGAATGATGATGCAACGCTCGATGTCTTGCGGCAGTTGGAGCAACAGTATCCAAATCTCCATGTCTCGCTGACTCCTCACGATGGCCCTACTTCGAAGGCCGATAACCTGAACTGGATCTATCAGAATCTTTGTCTGGTTGAAGAGCGGATTGGAGAAGAGTTTGAGATTGTCGTGATTCATGACAGCGAGGATCTGATCCATCCCGAAGAGTTCCGCTGGTTGAATCACTACTGCCGTGACTACGATTTTGTGCAGATCCCTGTGCTTGGATTACCTACGCCGTGGTGGGAGTTGACGCATGGCATCTATTGCGATGAGTTTGCCGAGACCCAACAGAAGGATTTGCCAACGCGAAACAGGATGGGCGGATTTGCTCCATCGTGCGGGGTTGGTACCGGGTATCGACGAAAGGCGTTGGGGCTGCTGGCAGAGGCTGAATCGAATAGACTTTTTGAGCCTGACAGTTTGACGGAAGATTATCTCAATGGACTGCGGATGCACCGGTTGGGAATGAAGCAGATCTATCTTCCTGTTGCGTGGGTGAATGGGCAGCCGGTTGCGACGCGTGAATATTTCCCACGACGATTTTTTGCGTCTGTGCGTCAGCGGACTCGCTGGGTCACTGGGATTTCGCTTCAGACCTGGCAGAAGGTGGGTTGGTCTTCGGATTGGAAAGAGAATTATTGGCTTTGGAGGGACCGCAAGGGTTTAATCGGTAATCCGCTGAGTCTGGTTGCCAATCTTTTGCTGGTTTTGGGGCTTGCTGGGTTTGTGCCTGTCCTTGAAGGGCACCTGTTAATGGTGACTTCGATTGGCCTTGTGCTGCAGTGTCTGCGCGTCTGGTGGCGTATGTACTTTACGGCGCGGGTTTATGGAGTTGCCTATGCTGCTTTGGTGCCTGTTCGAATTCCGTGGTCGAATCTTGTGAATACGCTGGCTACGATTTCGGCCTTGTCGCGATTTGCCAAAGCACGTTGGCGCGATGAGCCGCTGGTTTGGCTTAAGACCGAACATGCGTACCCGAATCGTGAGGCACTGAATCCCTATACGCGACGTTTGGGGGAAGTGTTGACCGACCTTAGATTCCTGAGTGTGAATCAGCTTGAAGAATCCCTCGGACGAAGGCCTGGCGGGATTCGGATTGGTGAGCATCTGATTGCGGAATCGCTCATTACACAGGCGCAATTGTATGAGGGGCTTGCGGTGTTGTCCGGTTATGAAACTGCTCTGATTCCGGTTGGGGACCTCGATATTGCGATTGCCCGCAGTTTGCCTCGTAGTCTGATGCAGGAGGCACGCCTGCAACCTGTGCGCTTGAGTGCCGGCTGTTTGGTTGTGGCCAGTTCGGAGATTCCGAATGCTGCGCTGCTTGGGGATGTGCGGCGATTCACAAGAAGGGACCCTGTCGTTGTTCTTGTTACGCCCGAAAACCTTCAACGGTTGCAGTCGTTCGTAGAGGCTCCGGTGCTTGTCGATTCAGCAGCGTAGCCTATAATGACAGTTTCCCCCTTATATGTCCTCAACTCTTGATCAATACCGTGAAGCGAAGCAAAGCTGGTTGAAGCTGCGAAACCAGGCGAAGAAAGAACTCATAACACGTTTTCACGAAGTGGCTGCAGAACTGAACCAAATCCAGCGTGAACTGCTTGAAGACTTTGGTGAG
>JBKJUN010000258.1:0-4838 GCA_046590555.1 Bryobacter sp.
GGCTGATGAAGGCGGTGGACAGGCGACTGAGGGAGGAGTTGGCCAAACTGCGGGTGGAGATCAACGAAGAGAAAAGCCGAGTCGTAGACCTCGCGAAAGGGGACAGCTTTACGTTTCTGGGCTTTGAGTTCCGTCGCGTTCTCAGTCGTAAGGGAGCGTGGCGGCCCAACTATACGCCGAAGCTGAAAAAGCGGACGGCGTTGTTGGGGAAGCTCAGGGATGTGTTCCGACGGTTTGGCAGCCAACGGGTGGGGCGGGTGATCGATGAGATCAACCCAATCCTTCGGGGCTGGGTGAACTACTTCGCGGTGGGGCATTCGAGTCGGTGCTTTTCGTTTATCAAAGACTGGGTGGAGAAGAAGATTCGGCGGCATCTGATGCGGGCCCGGAAGCGGAAAGGCTTCGGCTGGCAGAGGTGGAGTAAGCAATGGCTCTATGGGGAACTGGGTTTGTTTAACGCATACCGGGTTCGTCGGCCAGAACCGAAAGCCCAACCGGCAGGATAGGCCTCATAAACCTTGACATGAAGCAAGCAGGAAAGCCCCGTGCGGGAAAACCGCCCGCTGGGTTTGACGTGGCGGGGGCTGGAGACCAGCTTACGGTTCGGCTAGTGAGGCACTCTCGACGGAAACGGAGAGCAACAGATAGGCTGAACCTAAGGGGAGTGGCGCCAGTCCTCGACCCTACCTGTGAGAGGCTCGGGGTGAAATTCCCCGGGCCTACTCGGCGGCCGTCAGCGATGATTGTCCCTACCGCGACACTTGGCGCGCAAGAACGGGAAGGACGGAGAGGAGAAGGAGGCGGATGATTACCATGTGAGTCTTAGAGACATTTGCATGCGGCGGCTGGGGGCCGCGGCGTTGGTTTGGCCGAACAGTGGGCTCGAGAGGTTGCGGAAATCGTCCCCGGCGGCGGTGAGGAAGGGGACGTTAAAGATGTTGAAGAGGTCGGTGCGGAACTCGAGGCCGAGATGTTCGTAGACGCGGACGTTCTTCGACAGGGTCCAATCGAAGTTGAGGAGGTTGTTCATGCGTTCGGTGTTGCGGCCACAGGTGCCGTGGTTACCGAGGAGGGGTTGGACGTATTTAAAATTGGCGGAGTTTGTGGTGCCATTGACGCCGCGAGCGGCAGGTGCGGGGAGGGTGGTGCGGTCGCCGAAGGTGAAGCCGACGCCGTCGAAGACGCAGGAGGCACGGGCATTGTCGAACGCGCCGGAGATGTCGCCGTCCATGTTGACGTCGGCAAGGCCGAGGCGAGCACCGGACATCACGGTGAAGGGGATGCCGGATTGATACTGGTTGATAGAGGCGAAGGTCCAGCCGCCGAGGACGCGGCCGACGGGCCCTTTTTGTTCCTTGTAGAAGGGTAGTTGCCAGACGTGGGAGAGGATGAAGCGGTGGGGGATGTCGTAGGAGGACGGGCCGCGTTCGGCTTGATAGTTGAACTGATCCTGGGCGAAGCTGCGATCTGTAGTGGCCTGGCCGGGGCTATAGTCGGAGCCATTATCGAGGGAGCGTGACCACGTGTAGCCGGCTTGGATCGAGAGGCCGCGGGAGAGGGTTTTGCGGAATTCGGCTTGCAGGGAGTGGTAGATGGAGCTACCGTTGTCTCGGATGAGATTGACGGTGTTGAAGCGGGGATCGATGCGAACGGCGGCCGGGGCGGTGGCCCCACCATTGACGCGGGCGGCGAACTGTTGGAACTGGGTGAGACGGGCTTGCTCGTCGGCGAGGCTGGAGGCGGGGGAGGGGCGCTGGGCGGGATCGGTCGAGTTGCCGGGTCCGAGGGTAGTGAGGGCGGTGCCTTTGGTGGCGACGTAGGCGAGGTCGAAAACCATATCCGAGGCCAGGCGGGTTTGGACGCCGAGGCTGTAGTGTTGCGAGTAGGGGTTGCGGAGTTGGGGGAGTTGGGAGGTGACGCCGCCGAGATTGCGAAGGGTGCCGAAGCCGCCGATTTGGCTGGAGAACTCGCGTTGGACGGGGGCGGTGCCGGCCAGGAGGTTCGAGAAGCTATTCGCACCGGTGATCTGAGCGGCGGCGAGGCTGCCGGTGTAGTTCGTCGGTGGGGTGGTGCGTCCGGCTTGGAGGCCGTTGAAGAGTTGGGAGTCGAAATAGATGCCGTAACCGCCACGGACGGCGAAGCGACCGGCACCAGGATTCCAGGCGAAGCCGAGGCGGGGAGCGGCGAGATTGTAGCGGCCTTCGATGACGGGCTTTTCGTTGCGGAAACCACCGAGGATTCCGACGCCGGTTTGGCCGATGGCGTCAGTGAGGCGGGGATCGAGGACGGACTGTAGTTGGTTGACTTCGGCGAGGCCACCTTGGAACTCCCAGCGGAGTCCGAGGTTGAGAGTTAGGGTCCGAGTGACCTTGAAATCGTCCTGGAGGAAGAAGCCGTGGTAGTCCATGCGGAAGCCGCGATAGGTGTTGCCGAAGACTTGCGAGAAGGCGGCGGGGGTGCCGGCGAGGAAGGTATCGAGCGAGGCGAAGTTGTAGACGCCGCGGCGGGAGGAGTCGTTGATGGAATTATCCTGAATGCGGCGGAGGTCGACGCCGGTTTTGAGGATGTGGCGGCCACGGACATGGGAGAAGACGTCGGCGATCTGATAGACATTGAAGATGCGGCCCTGGGGCCAGAACTGGACAGTGCCGAAGCCGGCGAGTCCGGCGACAACGAACCGAGGGGTGACAGGTTCGGTGGCGGGATTGAAGAGTGCGCTGGCGCGACCATAAGAGAGGCGGAGTTCGTTGGTGGTGGTGGGGTTGACGACCCAGGTGTCGGCGAGCATGGCGTTTTTGCCTTGGGGGTCGAACGTCGCGTCGAATTGGGGGAGCGAGCCGGCGGTGCGGGAGAAGCTGGAGCCGGAATTTTGGAAGTAGCGGGCGGTGAGGTTGTGGGCACCGAGATACTGGTCGCCGCGGAGGAGGAACTGGTCGCTATCGGAAGGCGAGGGGAGCGAGGCGGCGACGGTGCCGATGCGGGGGTTGGAGGTGGCGGCGGTGGGGAGCGGCAGGAGAGGGAGGAGGGCGCGGACGTTCGGATCGGTTACGGTGGCGCGGGCAGCTTCAGTGGGAACGGCGAGGAGGGAGATGGGGCTGGAGCCGCGGGAGCGGCGGGATTCCCAACCGCCGAAGAGGAACGTTTTGTCCTTGCGAATGGGGCCACCGGCGGTGAGGCCGAAGAAGTTTTGGCGGAGGGGGGTGGCAGAGCCCGTGGGGTCGAAATAGTCGCGGGCGTTGAGGGCGGAATTCTGGAGGAAATTGTAGGCCGAGCCATGGAGAGTGTTGGTTCCGGAGCGGGTGACCATGAGGACTTGGGCATTGGATTTAACGCCGTATTCGGCGGCCCAGTTGGAGGCGAGAACTTTAAACTCCTGGAGCATGTCGGGAGTGGGTTGGGTGGAGAGGGCGATGCCGCCGAACTCCCAGTCGTTGGCGTCGGTGCAGTCGAGTTGGTGGGCCGTGGCCTTGGAGCGGCCGCCATTTGCGTTGAGTTGGCCGGCTTGGGCGATATTGAGGGTGGTTAGGGAGCCGCCGCGCGGGTTGAAGGTGGGGGTAACGCCAGGGACGAGGGTGATCATGTTGACGACGTTTCGGCTGGCGTTGGGGAGGGCTTGAATTTCGAGGGTGGAGCGGGTGACGGAGCGGAGCGGTTCGAAGGTATTGAGTAGGGCGGCGGCGGACTCATCGACTTGGACGGTGGAGGATTGGGTGGCGAGCGAGAGAGAGAAGTTTTGGGAGATGGTTTGGCTGGTGACTACGGCGAGTTGGACGGAGACAAGGGCGAAGCTGTCTTTGGCGATTTCGAGGCGGTAGGGACCAGGGTTGAGGGCACCAAAAAAGTAAGCTCCGCTGTTGATCGATACGGTTTTTCGAGCTTGGCTGTTCTCGAGGTTGGTGAGGGTAAGCGTGGCAGAGCCGACCGGCGCGCCGGTGGGATCGGAGATGTTGCCTTCGATTCGACCGGTGGTGTACTGGGCGAAAGCCGCAACGGCTAAGGTAAACGAAAGCAGAAGGCGGATGAACATGTCTTGGCTCAGCGTGAACATGAGGGTGGAAAACTGGACGTAAAG
Source organism: Bryobacter sp. (assembly GCA_046590555.1). Lineage (GTDB taxonomy): Bacteria > Acidobacteriota > Terriglobia > Bryobacterales > Bryobacteraceae > Bryobacter. Next base: position 4,073 of record JBKJUN010000258.1, read on the forward strand.
GAAAGTGTTCGCCCTGTGGGCGGGGATTTTCAAGGCATATGGGGCTATCGATCCGATGCTGCGAGTTGCGGGTGATGCGGCTCGCACACCACTCTTTCTGTTCATCGTTTCGATGAGCCCATCCGGCTATCCCTCGGCAAGTTGCGTCCCTGCAGAGCTCGCTTCCGTTTCACCTGACAAAGTCATTGTCGGCTAAGCTGCCGCATTCTGCAAGCACAAAGCGATTTGCTCCGTACGGGTAACTCTGGACGTTCCTCTAACGCCCGACGCTGACGCGCCTGCTCCAGCTTTTGGTCTCGCGCCGCATGAATCTCGGCTTGCCGCCCCTCCATCATATCCAGTGACGTCACATAACCAAGGCCGTTGTGTAGCCGCTGCTCGTTATACACGGCAACATACTACTGTTCCGAAAGCTCCGGGGCTACAGCAGCCTCAAGAGCCACTACATAACTACCTCTCTCAGTCTGTCCCAGCCGAATCGCCGCCATGAAATCGGAAACCACTTTAGGTGGCCGCGAAGTGTAATCCGACCGGCGGTGCTTGGAAGCTGCTGCCCATGCCGACGCGTACATCGCATTCCGCGCCGATTCCATTAGTTCCACGCCCTTTTCGAGGGACACACTCCCGTCGTCATTCTCAGAACTCACCAACCGCACCCGGTTCTCTGGACACATCTTTGTTTAGGCTGCGACGGCCTGCTGAAAGTACTCTCGCCTGGCTTGAGCCGGCGAGCAGTACCCCAGTTTCTCGACCAGCCACTGCTCGT
>JBKJUN010000521.1:0-2369 GCA_046590555.1 Bryobacter sp.
GGACGAAGGCAAATTGCGCGCCATTGTCCATGCTCTGCGACCCTACATCGAGTCGTGCCCTGCCGCTGCCAAATGCCTGATCTACATCTGCCGCAATCGCTGTCGCATGCGCTATCCAAGATTCCGGGCGCAAGGACTCTGCACTTCATCCGGTGTCGTCGAAGCCGGATGCAAAGTCTCTATCGGTACCCGCCTAAAACGCGCCGGGATGCATTGGACACTCAAGGGCGCCAACGCCATCATCGCCCTCCGTTGTTGCCATCTCAGTGGTAGAGCTGAGGACTTCTGGGAAAGGAGACACGACGCTATCGCCGCCTAATCCGTCACTTTTCCGCCGTACACCCAAACAGGCAGGTCTCGGCCTCGGAGACGGCAAGAAGGCTTTCGTCGATTCTACGCAAAGCATCTGACATTTCGGCATTGGCTTCGACCAGCTGGGCATGTTGAACCAGGGCATTCCAGCCTGTTTCAGGATCGGCTGGCGCGGAATCGGCGATGAGCGAAAAGCCAGACTGGATATGCTCCCAGCGCTGGCCGACAATGTCCTGATATTGGAGAGCGTTGATCACACAAGAGACCGCACGTTGCAGCTTTTGGGCTATCCGATTCAGCTCCGCTTCCCGTTTGGCCTGTTCTGCACTTTGCGCATGAATCCCCTCGATTTCTTCGGCCAACTGGACCCTCCGCAGGTCTGCCGAAATTTGCCTTTTCTCAAGACTTCGGACAAAATCGACCATCTGCAGTACCGTTGAGTGGATCTTCGATACCAGGGCGAACTCGGAGGTCATGGTGGATTGCATCTGTTCGCAAATCCGGCTGATCTCGAGGCTCAAGGCATCTAGCGGCGCACGGGCTGCTTCGTCCAACCGGGCACATTCAATTCGCAGCAAGACCTGAACGACAGCCGCCGGGCGCATCTGCTCTTGAACCAGGTTCTCCATAGAGTGAATCTGATGCGAGGCCGCTTCGAGCTCGCATAATGATGTTCGTATCTGTTGAGCGCCATCCTGCCCATGTTCATTACAGCGAAGCGAAGCCTGGCACAATTCAGCTGCAAGCAGAAGCCCATCGACGGGCGGCTTTGAGGCATCTGGAGAGGCGGTGAGGAAGGAGGCAATACTTTGCCTGGACTCTTTGAGGCACTTTTCATTGGAGGATAAGAGCAATTCAAGGCTATCCCCCATTTTCTGGAAGGAAGATTCCATTTCGATACGGACAGAAGCAATCTTGTCTCGACTCAAGACCCAGAGAGAAGGATCGAGCTCTGTCTGCTTTTTAGAAGCAGATGAAAGCCATTTGTGAAGTGCAAGCAGCCCAGTGAAGCTTGAGGTGATGACAGGCTCAAAATCGACAACGTTTCCATAGCCATCTATTGAGAATGGAATTGCGAGCAGTTCTGGCGCTGGAGTGCTTACGATCACCACTGCTCTTATCGCTTTAAAATTTAAGGGTATGAATCAATCTGCACCTAGAAAAATGCAGGGATGGTTCGTAGCAGCGACCAACCCTCACCACGCACTATGTGGGAGTACTTTAATCGAGTTGGCATTGGCTGGGGGCTGAGCCCGGTGCGCGTTGAAAGCCAGAAGACCGGTCGCGAAGAAATAAAATTCATGATTTCGGGCAAGTCAAAATGAGCCAGGGCCCACGGTGAGATGGTGTTTTCGAGACCTTGTTGAGTTGGAGCTTCCAGGACTGAGATGAATGAAGTGATGGAGGATTCGAGGAGGATTTTCTCAAAGCCGGGCTCGAGGCTGGCCGCAATAATGGCGGCTGGGCCGAATTTAGCTTTGCCAATCAGATAAACAGGCGTTTTGGGGGATTGCTGCTTTAGGTAGCGGTAGGCGGCAACGATGTCGGCTGCCTGCATGGCGAGGAGATTTCTACCGAGAAGCCAGGTGCGGGCAGAAATTTGATAGTCGAGGTTGTAGCCGCTCGAACCGGATAATTCGTAGCCTGGGCCGGAGCCTCTTGGATCGATCTTGAGGACGCCAAATCCGTGGCTTTCGAGTTCAGCGATGTCGGGATCAGAAGGTTTGCCTGTGCCACCAACATAGACCACCTGAACTTTGGGTTGAGCTGGCTGGTAGTGTTGCGCCGGAATGCGGACGCCGCCTTCGACGGTGAGTTCGAGTTGATTGGAGTTTGGGTATTGCTTTGATTCGGTAGTGGCTGCGGGCTCGCGCCAGCCGATTGCGTTGCGAATAGTTATGAGAGTTGGGAGCTTTCGGTTTCTGGCTAGACTTACGGCAGCCTCGATGCTGAGATCACGCATTGTTTTTGAGCCAAAACTGGTGGCGAGTTGACCTGTCGGGGTGGCGTAGAGCTGGCTCTCCTCTTCGGTGTCAATATTGGCTTCCGGGGTTTCT
>JBKJUN010000557.1:0-5874 GCA_046590555.1 Bryobacter sp.
GTCTCATCACGACCGCCTCATCATGACTACGGCCGCAGAATCCGCTCCAGCGCCTCCACAAAGAAGTGGTCACCCCACACCGCACTCTCATTAATTCCGAGTCCACGATGCATGTGATACAGCGACCCCTGCAGAATCCCCTGCCAGCCCTTGGTCTGCTTGCCAAGGTACTCATCACACAGCGTGCGCAGAATCCGCACCGCCGTCATGTAGTAAAAATGGCCCTTAACCGGATCCTGAATCAGCCGCGACAAACGAATCAGCGCACTCGCCATAATGGCAGCCGCTGAAGTGTCCACCAATTTCCGGAACTCCATCGGCGCACGGAAGTCCCAGGGTGGAATCCCGTCCCCATTGGCATGAGTCACATAGTAATCGGCGCAAGCCTCAGAGGTAGCAAGAAACCGCGCATCCCGCGAATACTCATAGCAAATGCTGAACCCATAAGTGGACCAAGCCAGCCCACGGGACCAGCAGGAATCCCGGCGAAAACCCTGATGCGTCGATTGCTCCAGAAACTCGCCCGAGTCCGTATCAAACAGGCCTTCCTGCGCGCAAGACCCATCTCCGCGAATCAGATTCTTCCTCACCGTCAGCGCGTGACGCAACGCGATTTCACGTAACCGTTTATCACCCGTCTCACGAGCTGCGTAAAAGATAATGCCTACATTCATCATGCTGTCGATAAACAGCGAATTCGGCGCAACGAAGCTCCGCAGGTAAGCGCCCTTCTCCTGATAGCGAAGAGCCAGCGTCTGCCCCGCCGTCAGCAGCACTTCCTTAAGCGCCGGATCTTTCTCCATCACCAGCCACCGATAGTAGGTCGAAAAGTAAAGAAAGCCCTGATCATAGACTTCGCGATCCGTCTTGCGAGGCTCAAGCGGAGTCGTATATTGAATCGCCTTCGACTTCCAATATTGTGCAGCTTCGCCTTTGTTGTGGCGCGCAAAGGTCCACATCATGCCCGGGAAGAACCCGTCGCACCAATGCGTCCAGGCTTCGCCCTCATGCTTCCATTTCCCGTCTTGCGTATACAGCGGGTAAAAGTTCGGGTGGCTCTCTATCAGGTTCTTAACCTGCTCTTGTGAGAAAACAAGTGCGTCCTCAAATCGGGCGCGGTCGGTGGGAAGCTCAAATTGAATCAACGGTTTGTCCTTAGCTACTTCATTACTGAGTCTGCCATATCGTGGTGAAGCCGCGCGACAACTTCAGCTTCTTCGAGAAAACCAGAAAGCCATTTGCCTGCGTATCCGGCAGTACCACCGTTCTCACAGTGCGGCCCGGCGTACGCATTTCCGGAGGCGTCCCCGACTGCGGATCGGTCCTCGTAAGGCGCAATTTCAGCGGTGCCCGCCAGTCCGAACCCACCAGCTCATCAAACTGCAGCGTGATGTTGTAGGTCGAATAATCCCCCACCTGATGCTCCAGCCGCAGAATTCTTCCTTTGGCGATACTACCCTTAGGCGCAAGCACCGTTTTCCCAACCCTGACGTCATTTCGCAGCACCGCTTGAATTGCATCCCCTACCGCAAAGGTCTCGTGATTTAGCTCCACATCAAGCGCTAACTCCAGCTCCGTAAAAGGCAAAAACGTCAAGACCCGCGTCACCTTCGAAGAAGCTTCCCCAGCTTCCCCCACATCTTCAAAGCTCAGCGTGCTCTCCCCCGAATACTGCTTGCACCGGCTCAGCCGTGTCCGGTTGATCGACGTTCGTCCCCGATTGTCCGTAATCTGCACCTCGCTCTGCCGGGGCAGCAACGCTTCCCCAGACCCAATCTTCATCAACTGATAATCCAACCGGTCTGTTGCCTTCACAATCTCGATTTCATCAGGAATCTCGTCAGCCTCAACCGAGATCCTAAACAACTGAAAATCCTCCCGCTGCGCCCAAATACTTCCGTGATAAGCCACCACAGCTCCAATCCCCTTGCGAGCATTCCGGATCTGATACCCACTGCGAAACTGTGCCGCGTCGTAGTCAAAGCGTAAGGCCGGCTTGCCCTCAAACTCTTCTTCCCCGGCAAATCGAAATGTTGTCCCATCCCCCAAAAAGATCGCCCGCGCATGAAGCGCAAAGGCACCAGTAGAAAGCGCCCCCGTAGTCACAATCTCCCGCAACTCGGTTTCTTCAAATTGCGTCGACCCCGGCCACGCATACATCTCCCGGCCCGTCACATAAGCCACCTCAAGCCGAAGAACATCGATCAGGGATTCGGCCTTTGCAGTCGGGAATCGCTGATACCGCTCCACTGTTTGAAGACACGTATAGTTCGGCATTCCCTCAAGGTGTTTCTTGATCGCACTCTTGATCCGGGCCAGACGCAGGATGTCTTCCTGCTGTAGCGACTGTGCAGTCAGAACCGGCATCGCGATCAGCCAAAGCAGCCAAAGCCGTGAGATCATCACTCTTTCAGCCTATGTCAACCAAAGTAACTATTTTCAACAACGGCCCCATTCGTATCGAAGGGGAATTTAACATTGTAGATTCTGAAGGCAACACCTTCGACCTCGCCGGCCGCACCGCCATCGGCCTCTGCCGCTGCGGGCTCAGCAACAACAAGCCTTTCTGTGACGGTACCCACGGCAAAATGGGCTTCGACAGCGCCTGCAAGGCATTCGCTCTTCCCGCCCCCAAGCCGAAGGTTTAGTTAGCTCTCCAGAACGCAAATGTCTTTGAGATGACGGTAGTCTTCCGCGTAGTCCAGTCCATAGCCGACAACAAACTCATCGGGAATCTCAAAGCCGCAGTAGTTCACTTTGATCGGTCTCATCCGGCGGTCGGGCTTGTCGAGCAACGCAGCAATGCGAATCGACCTCGGCCGCCGCTGGCTCAACAGGTGAATCAGGTAGGTCAGCGTCACTCCGCTATCGACGATATCCTCCACCACCAGCACGTCCAGCCCCTCAACACTCATATCGAGATCCTTGGTCAGGCGAACTTCACCCGAGGTTGACTTCGAATTCCCGTAGCTTGAGATCCCCATAAAGTCCACCCGCGTTGGCAACTCCACCACACGTAACAGATCGGACATAAAGATAAATGCGCCCTTCAGAATGCCGATCACTATGATCGGTCCTTTATAGTCGGCGCTAATCTGTTTGCCTAGTTCCTCAATGCGCTCTTTGATCTTTTCAGCGGGCACAAGGACACGAAGCTTTGTGGGCGTAACGGCGTTTTCAGACATAGTGTTTTCTTAAAGTGGAGATCTTAGTTTAGACCGCCGCCGCTCGGCGTGTCTGCACTCTTCAGCCGCGTGCTCTGCAATCCGATGTGAATATGCGGCGCAGTACTCTTGCCCGGTATCATCGCCCGCAATACGGTGTAAGGCACCCGCAGGTTCTGCAACTGGCCCCGCAGCCACTGTCCTTCTTCGTCATCCGGGTTTACACCCACGTCCACGCGCCCAGAGTGATCAAATCCCAAAGCAGTGTGCAAAGAGGTCTGCCCACGAGCGCTTACCGGGAAGGGCCGCTTAAACTTCTTCTCATAACCCGCCTCGATGTACTTCAGATGCGCGTCCTTAAAAACCCCACTACCCATAAAGCTCTCCACCAGCGGCCGGGGCGTCAGCTCCTCATCATGCAGCTCAGTGACAAAAATCTCTTCTGCCCGAGCCATGTTAAGCAAATCCTCAAAGATCTTCGCCCGGCCCTCGGCCAACTGCAAACCCAACCTGCGATCCGCCAATTGCCGCTCAAATTCATCGATATGGCTCTTGGGCACCACACCCTGCTCAACCAAACTCACCTGGCCCTGATATTGCTTTGCCACCCGGTCTACCCTCCGCTGCGCCGCCGCCACCACTTCTTGGGCCTGAGCCTCACTCAGGTCCTCCACGCCCACCTTGCCGTACAGGAGGCGCCGCAAAGTGTCCTCATCCTGCGCATCAGCCAGTTTTTCTTCTGCTTGAGTCAATCGAGTCTTCGAAATCGCTCCAATCGCCGCCAATTCCTTCAACCGTTCGAGGTCCTGCTTTGCCTTTTGGACGGCAAAAGGCTCCTGCCCCGAGGCTACCGCCAGGGTCAGAACAACCGTCCCGATCAACAAAAAGCTTTGACGCACTCTCATTATTGTAGTATTCTGCCGCTCAGAAGCCCATATTCATGGAGCAAGTTTGAGCAACACCCTAGCAACCCTTTCCCCCGAACTTTTGGCCGCATGTCGCGCCGCTGAGTCTAAAAAAGCACTCAATTTGAAGGTCCTCGATATTGAGGAAATATCCGGTTTTACTGACTATTTTCTCATTTGTTCGGGAACCAACCCCCGTCAGAACCACGCGATCAGTGACGAGATCGGCGGACAGCTCGCCCTGTTGGGTTACAAGCCCAACTCGACGGAGGGCTACGAGTCCGCGAACTGGATTCTCATGGATTACGGAGATTTCGTGATTCATATTTTCAGTGAAGATTCTCGCAGCTTTTACGATCTCGAGCGTCTCTGGGGCATGGCTCCCAGCATCCCGATCCCGGCCGAAGTCGCAACTGCCGTTTAGGCGATTTTTCCTCCACGCCCCCTGACTTCTTCAAAAAAGAGGTCCCGGGCGTTAACATTCAACTCTTTCACGGCATTCGCAATCACCCGAACGCGGATGCCGCGATCCAACAAACCCCGCACCGCATTGAGCACACAAATCTCCGTCACTACCCCGTAAACAACCGCCTCTTCTACACCCTCCACCCTCAAAATCTCAGTCATTTCCGGATTCGTAAAGCAATCCACACTCTGCTTCTCCACCACCCGCATCCCTCGCGCAATCGTCTGTTCAGCCTTGCGCTGCCCCAAGCTTCCCACCACACAATGATGCGGCCAACTCTGAAACTCTACATCGTTTTCACTATGCGCATCCAACGTTGCGATCAATAAATGCCCCGCCGCCACCGCCTCGCGATTCAACTCACCAACACGCGATAGGATCGCCTCCGCCCCCGGCACGTAGAGCGCCCCGGACGGCACAACAAAGTCGAGTTGCGTATCGACATCAATGTAAGCGGTTCTCATTCCCACTTAATGAGACGCCGCAAGGGCACTCAGCGATGCGCTAAGTTCCACTTGCCGACCCGCTCTCCCGTAATCCGCAATCTGCTGCCGCGCATATTCCTGGATCCGGCGGATATTCTTCTCATCGACAATCGCCTCGCCACCCACCACCACCTGCTTCAGCAACCGCTCCGCCCCTTCGGGCACCGCTTCAGTCTGCAATCCCACAACATCGCGGTCCGCAAACCGGAATACCTGCTTCGCCCCCGGCAGCGTCCGCTTCCCCTCACTATGCTTTGACGCATAACGAGTCACCCCTCCAGCCTCCAGCTCCACCAGCTTATAAACGGCCGACAGCGCCGGCGCATCGAAACTTGTAGCCAAACTCGTCCCTACCCCAAACACATCAATCGGCGCACCCTGCTCCACCAGCACCGCAATCGTATTCTCGTCCAGATCATTGGTCGCCATGATCTTCACTCCGATCATCCCGGCCGCATCAAGAATCCCGCGCACCTCACGCGACAATCCAAGCAAATCCCCGCTATCGAGGCGCACTCCCCACAAAGGCTGCCCCATCGCCGCCGCCGCCTTTGCACCCTCCACCGTGTCGTAGGTATCGATCAATTGCACGGTCCGCTCCCCCAGCAAATCTTGCAAGCGCCGAAACGCTTCCACTTCGCTCTCAAAGCTCAACACCCAGCTATGCGCCGCCGTCCCAAACACCGGCACGGCAAACTGCATCCCGGCCTGAACATTACTAGTACCCACACAACCAGCTAAAAACGCCGCCCGCCCGGCCAGACAACCAGCCTCCGGGGCATGTGCCCTACGGCACCCAAACTCAACCACATCCCGCCCAGCCGCCGCCTTCAAAATCCGCGCCGCCTTACTCG
>JBKJUN010000392.1:0-1281 GCA_046590555.1 Bryobacter sp.
GCAGACTATTGAACTTCACAGGCACAGCCGGCCCCGTCACAGGTGCCGTCTCAACTGGATTGTTCGGGCTGCGCGTCGGCGGTATGCGTCCAAATCCGTCTGCGGCAGAATTCTGTCGCGATGCTACAGAATTGACGCCAATCGCTGACAAAATACTGGCATTCGAACTGGATCTTGCTGTTGTTTCAATTTGGGAAGCCCCTGGCTGAGCCAGTGCCACTTTGGAACTGGCCAGACTCCCCTGAAAACTCTTTACTGGAGCAGCACTGGTCTTCCTGGCAGCAATATCGCCAAGTGCACGCCGTCCACTGCGGCCAGCATATTGCTCTCCCGAGACGGATTGGAGCGTAGGTCGCAATGAAAAGATTTCCTTCATGCCAATCAATATGCAACTCACATGCCAAACTCCCAAGCCTCAACAGAGAGATAATCGACAACATGTTGCGTCGCAATTTCATTACCCTCGCCGGAGCCACCCTTGTCGCCTCCGCACAAACTGCTCCAACCAAGCGCCTCATCGTTCACGCCGATGACGCCGGCATGTGCCACTCCGCTAATATCGCCACTAGCGAGGCGATGGAGAAGGGCCTCGTCTCCTCAGCAAGTGTCATGATGCCTTGCCCGTGGGTTCAGGAGTTTTGCGATTGGGCGAAAAAGAATCCAACCATGGATCTGGGCGTTCATCTTACCCTCACTAGCGAATGGAAGTATTTCCGCTGGCGCCCAGTAGCTTCGATCGACAAAGTAAAAGGCCTCATCGACAACGAGGGCTAAATGTGGCGCGACGTCAAGTCTACAGCCACAAATGCCAGCCCCGCCGAAATCGAAATCGAACTGCGCGCACAAATCGAACGTGCCCGCGCTTACGGCCTCAAGTTCACCCACCTCGACACGCACATGGGCACCCTCTACGCCCGCCCGGATTTCTTTGAAGTCTACACACGCCTCGCCAAAGAATATGGCGTCCCCTGCATGCTCCCCAAACCCCTCAAGGTCAGCGAAGCCGAGCTCAAGGGCTATCCGATCACCCTCGACATGCTTCGCGAGAAACAAAGTCAGGGTTTCGCGATGCTCGACCGTCTCGTCACCGGAGTCAATGGCAAGAATTATGCCGAGCGCCGCGTCAGCTACCGCGACTTCATCGGCAAGCTCGAACCCGGCGTAACCAAGCTGATCATCCTCCTTTGCCAGGTGGATGATCAGCTTAGTTACGCCGGGTTCGATCTTACCGATGAAGTCGCGGTAGCTAACGCGGCGCTCGGCATAATTCTTGCCATTGAC
>JBKJUN010000609.1:0-1388 GCA_046590555.1 Bryobacter sp.
CCGCATCCGTGAAGTAGTGATCCTGAAAACCTTCGGAGCAACCCGCAACAAGATCGCGACGATCTTCAGTGTGGAGTTCCTGCTGCTAGGACTCTGCGCCGGAACACTAGGAAGCGCACTAGCAACCGGCTTCACCGGCATCTTACTCAAACGCTTCTTCACAGAAGCCGAGTTCAAGCTGGAGTACACAGCGCTGGCGATAGCGATCTTAGGCTCCGCGCTAATAGCCAACGCCGCCGGCTGGGCCGCCAGCGCCCGCATCCTCAATCAGAAGCCCCTGGCCATCTTGCGCGAAGACTAACCAGCGGTATATCCACTTCAACATAACTGCCCGGCTTCACCGAATTCACGGCATCGACAACCAATTGAATATGTGGCTTGAGAGCAGGCCATTGCGAGTGCCTTCTAATTCTGCTGATAGCGCAGGTTCTTGTCTGTGCTTAAAAGCAAGTCAAATCCAGCTTTTTCAGCGGCAAGGAGAAGATCCCCATTCCTCAACCGCTCCCAGCCCAAATCCGCAGATACGGTAATTTCATGACCCGTCAAAAGCGAATGGCGGGCACCGGCGTCCCTTGGTCAAAAAGGATGCGCATTACGGAGCGCAGCTAGGTGCCTTATCCAGACTTCGCACCGCGAATTCGATCACGGCCTGCACTTGAGTCCGGTCAAGCCCGGCGAACCATTCCATGATGTCGTCGATATTGGCACCGGCCTCCAGATTCTCGAAAATTGCTGAGACCGGCATCCTCGTATCTTTTAGCACCCAGGCTCCACTCACCTTACCAGGGACACTCTCCACCGCCGGACATTGAGACCAGTCAATCACGCTCAAGGCATCCCTGTCATGCACTGGCGCATCAGCGATTAACTTCTGAAGCCAGCTCTCCAAACTAAGCCCATGGGCTGCCGCTCGCTCGCTAAGCTCTGCAGCATGCTGGTCGGGAAGCTCAATTTTAATAGTCGTCATCAGTGCAGCCTTTCTTTTCAGCCTAGTCAAAAGAGGCTAATTTGTCACTCACTGCCCCAGCAGCACATCCATATGTCATCCCGGCCTCGTCTATGATTCTCGCAGCGATAATCTTTCTCGATCGCTCGCGGGATTGCTCTTCAACCGTCTGTCCAAAGCCAACCGTCATCAAAAGGAGAAATAAACCAAAGGTACGCATGGGAGAATCTGTATAGATTAGCCCATGTCAGACGCAATTCTTTTTGTCAGCTTCGGAGGCCCCAACGCCCCCGCCGACGTAATGCCTTTCCTTGAAAACGTAACCCGAGGCCGCGGCATCCCGCGCGAGCGGCTTGAAGTGGTTGCCGAACATTATCACCACTTCGGCGGCAAGAGCCCGATCAACGAACAGAATCTCGCCATGATCGACTCCCTCACCAAA
>JBKJUN010000695.1:0-3297 GCA_046590555.1 Bryobacter sp.
CGATGTAACTCCCGGGATAAAGTCGCGGTTCCTTTTCGGTTCCGCTCTCCCCGCCCAGTTCCAATACATGCGAAGCCAACCCGCGCAAGAACATACGGTCGTGCGATACGAAAATCATCGTCCCCTCAAAGTCTTTCAGGGCTTCAACCAACATCTCTTTGGTCGCCAGATCCAGGTGGTTCGTAGGCTCATCCAGAACCAGGAAGTTGGGTGGATGATAAAGCATCCTTGCCATCGCCAACCGCGACTTCTCCCCACCAGACAATGCTCGTATCTTCTTGTCCGCCTCTTCACCCGAAAACTGGAACGCTCCAGCCAGCGTCCGCAACGACCCGATCGCATCCTTCGGGAAATCGTTCTGCAACTGCTCGGTCACCGTTAGGTCCGGATTTAGAATGTCGAGTGCCTGCTGCGCAAAGTAGCCCATCGTCAGGCTCGCTCCCAGCTTCACAATCCCCTTGTCCGGCTCGCTCGCCCCGGCAATCATCTTTAAAAGCGTACTCTTGCCAGCCCCATTGCGGCCCATCACTGCCCAGCGCTCTCCACGGCGAATCGTGAAATTAAAGCCGTTATAGATTACCCGCTGGCCATATGCCTTATGCAGATCTTCCATCACCGCGACCAGGTCGCCAGACCGGGGCGGCACCCTGAAATCGAACTTCACCACTTGCCGTTTCTTCGGCAATTCAATCTTCTCGATCTTGTCGAGGGCTTTGATCCGGCTCTGCACCTGCGCCGCCTTCGCTGCATGGGTCTTGAACCGTTCGATGAAACGTTGTTCCTTGGCTAGCATCGCCTGCTGACGCCCAAAGGCCGCCTGCTGATTCGTCTCGCGAATCGCCCTCTCCCGCTCGTAGAAATCGTAATTCCCCGAATAGGTAATCACTTCGCCTTCATCGATTTCGAGGATCTTGCTCACGATCCGGTTCATAAACTCGCGGTCGTGCGAGGGCATCAGCAGCGATCCCTTGTAATCCTTCAAAAACTGCTCGAGCCACACGATCGATTCGATGTCCAGATGGTTCGTCGGTTCGTCCATCAGCAATACATCGGGCCGCCCAAGCAGCACCCGCGCCAGCGCCACGCGCATCTTCCAACCACCTGACAATGCACCCACATCACCGTCAATCTGATCTTCAGCAAAGCCCAGGCCAGCCAGCACCTCTCGCGCCTGCGCCTCCAGCGTGTAGCCTCCGAGATGTTCGTATTCTTCCTGTACCTCGCCAAAGCGGTCGAGGATCTTATCCATCTGATCCGCCTTTGCGGGGTCTTCCATCGCGTTCTGCAGATCCACCAACTCATGGTGCAAATCCCCTACGCGCCCACTACCCGCGATTGCTTCGTCCAACACAGGGCGCCCCGTCATCTCGCCTACATCCTGACGAAAGTACCCGATCGTCAATCTCTTCGGCACTGAGATGTCGCCGTCGTCAGCGGTTTCCTCGTTCGTGATTATCCGAAAGAGAGTCGTCTTGCCTGCCCCGTTCGGACCAACAAGCCCAACCTTCTCTCCAGGGTTCAACTGAAACGAAGCCTCAACGAAAATCAACTGCTTGCCGTACTGTTTTTGAATATTAGAAAAGGAAATCATCCGCTCTCCTAAGCTAGCATCCCAACTTGGCCAGCTTCGCTCTAACGATCCATTGACAGTAAGCCAGAATCGTGGCTCCCGTCCAATCGGCTAAGTAGTTCTTGCTGGAATCTTGTGCGGCACGGCCGGTTGCGACTCTTCAAATTTATCGATGGCTTCTTTTGTGAGGCGGAATCCATCCTCGTGAAAATCCTCGTCGGCATTCACATCCCATAGATTGAATTCGCCCGGCTTCATGATGTTCCGCGCAGCCAGAATCCCGGTAAGCATGGAGTGGTCCTGGTTGTTGTACCGATGCATCCCGTTGCGGCCCACACACTGCAGATTCGGTACTTCTTCAGAAAGGAAGCGCCTGACTGCTGTCACAGCCTCTGCATAGGCATCGTCATAAACCGGATATGCCTTCTTCTCGCGAATCACAGTGCCGTCAAGTACTTCGGTTGCTTTCGCTAGTCCAAGGGTCTGAAGTTCTCTACCCGCCATCGTGAGCAAATCCGCATCTTTGGCATTCCACAAATCATCCCCTTCAAAAACGAAGTACTCCAGGCCCAGGCAAGTCAGCTCCGGGTCGGGCACCATCTCCGGGCTCCAGTTCTTGAAGTTCTGGATTCTCCCCACCCGCACCTCTTCGTCATGAACGTAGATCCAGTTGTCAGGAAATTGATCTTGCATCTTCAAGATCACGGCTACCGTAATGAAATCCTTATAGCGGAGATTTTCGACGACATTCAGGTAATCCGGGTCTTTCGGTTCAAAGCTCCACACTAGCCAATTCTTACCCCCAGACACAACACCTTTCACCCCACCGCAGCCCCGCAAAATTTTCTCGACCTTTTGCCCGTAATGAAGATTCCCAACCAACCCAGATGTCTTCTCCCACAACATGCCAGGGCCAAGCCTTGGGTAAAGGAATTCATCGATCAGAGTTTTCAACTGGGGTCCGGCAAGACCCGGAATAAACTTCGCTATGGTCGTCTTGCTTAGCGAAATGATGGAGAGCCCGCGAATCCGCAGCGCAGCCCATTCAGCCGCAATCTCAGATCACGGCATCCCCCAAACCTTCTCTGTATAGTTCTTAAAAAAACGTTGATACAGCCGAACCCCAAATCGATTGATCAGCCACGATTTGAGGTCTTTCTCCTCGGCAATCGACATGCACGCTGCCTTCAGATAACTCAGCATACTCAAAACAGATTCCCAGCTTCAGAACTGTCTCAAGCGGCTCCAGCGGATAGCTGTAGTGTTGGCCATGATAAAAAACTCTTGATAATCGCGACCGCAACAAAAGGTCGTCCCCGAGGATCTCCCCCTACACCCTCTGGACTACCGCTACTTTGGTAAAAAAACGATGTCCCTCGATATCCAACACAAAGCCTTTATAGCTCTCTGTACGTGACAAGCCTCCAGCCTGAAACCCCTATTCCAGCGCTGTCGCCGAGCAACCGTGTCTATGAAATTCATAGGCTGCCGACAAGTCTGCCGGGGCCGCACCAATGACCAGAGTCTGGGGTGCTTCAACTTCCTGCAACTAGAATCCCTCAATCCTTAGTCTGACGAACAGAGAACAGCATCCCGGGCGACGCCCCAAAAGGTCTGTTTTGGAACTCTCGATTCTGTTCAAGATCTTTAACATGTTACCTGCTTTTTGCCCCCAGCGCTCCATAAGTGTTGAACCGAACTCCTCGCCCTGAGTTATCCTGCAATCA
>JBKJUN010000697.1:0-3971 GCA_046590555.1 Bryobacter sp.
GTGCTCTTTGAGGAAGGCGGCGAGGGCTTGTTTGGTCTCCTCCGTTGGCCCGGTGTGGAGGAAGGGGTGGCGGAAGTAACGGGGCTTGATGCCGCCTCGGGCGTGGCGGAGGGCGGGCTCGGCGCGGAGGATGTCGGCTTCGTATTCTGCTAGCGGGATTTTGTTGAGATCAGGGTGCGAGAAGCTGTGGTTGCCGATTTCGGCACCTTGCTTGCGCCAAAGCCTGAGGAGCTTTGCGACGCCTCTTTCGGTATAGTCCCGGGCCTGGCCTGGATTGACGAAGATGCTGACTGGGACGCCTTTGAGCGCTGCTGTTAGCTTCGTGGTCATGGCGAGAGTCTTGTCAAAATTTCTTGCGCCGGGGGAATCGCCGCCGCGCGGGAGGTCGTCGATGGTGATCGCTAGCTGGCGGGTTTGGGCTAGCGCGATGGTGGCGAGGAGGAAGGCGACTGGGAGTCTCAGAATTTGCCTCCTCCGACGAACATTACTATCTCGATTTGAGCGCCCGCCTCGACCGGGGTTAGGTCCCACGCGGCCTTGCGGACGATTTCTTTATTGAGCTCGATGGCCACCCGGGCTGTGTCGATCTGGAGGTGCTCGAGGAGGCCCCGGACGTTAAGAGAGGCTGGAATTTGGCGGGGTTCGCCGTTTATCTCGACTGAAATCAACTGCTTTGTAACCTTCTTTCGTGAGAGGACGTTTGACCGCGCTCCGAAACGATCAGTATAGTTAAGAGAAGGCAGGCTTCCGCGTTGGAGTTGTTTTTTAAGCCACTGCCGTTCTCTCATCCATGCCTACAAACTATAGTGAGCTGTACTTCCCGGTACTTGTTCAGATTCTCTTCGCGGCCGCCGTTGCCGGTGGACTGGTCTTCGCCGGACTTTTCTTCGGCAAGCGGAATCGCAATGCGGCGAAGGACTCGCCTTACGAATCTGGCGTAAAGCCGGTCGGCAATGCCCGCGAGCGCTTCTCGGTAAAGTTCTACCTCGTCGCGATGCTTTTCATTCTTTTCGACATCGAAGCTGTTTTCCTCTATCCCTGGGCGGTCGTTTACCGCGAACTGGGGATGTTTGGCTTTGTCGAGATGGTTTTGTTCATGATTTTAGTTCTTAGCGGCTTTTATTTCGTCTGGAAGAAGGGCGCACTGGATTGGACCGTAACGCCGAATCGAAAGTCGAAGGACATTTAGGCCAGCATGATCTCTGAGCTATTGCAGGAAGACCCACTCGTCATCGCACTCGCAGAGCGCTTTGGCACCGCCATCGAAGCTGGCAGCCTGGAACACGAACAAACGATTTTGTATGTCTCTGCGGGGTGCATTGTTGAAGCCTGCACTTTCTTGCGCGATGAACATGGTTTCAACCGCGCCTCAAGCGTGACTGCTCTGGACTGGTATCCGCAGGAGCCGCGCTTTGAAGTGGTTTATCTGCTGCACAACGTGAAAGATGCTTTGCGGGTGCGACTGAAAGTGCGTGTTTCTGGCGAGAACCCGGCTGTCGATTCTGTGACGAGCGTCTGGGCTGGTGCGAATTGGTATGAGCGCGAAGTTTTCGATTTGTTTGGCGTGACCTTTAACGGCCACCCGGACCTGCGGCGCATCATGATGCCGGACGACTGGGAAGGGCATCCTTTGCGCAAAGACTTTCCCATCCACGGCCACAAGTACGACTACGGCGAGACGAACCAATAAGCGAGCAGCACGATGAGCGAAACCCTAACCCCTACCGCCACCCTTGAGCCCGTCCCTAATTCCGACGCCGGCTCGACTCGCAAGATGACCCTCAACATGGGTCCGCAACATCCGTCGACGCACGGAGTGTTGCGTGTTGTCCTGGAACTGGATGGCGAGACTGTCCTCAAGGCTGTGCCTGAGATCGGCTTCCTGCATACGGGCATCGAGAAGCAATGCGAGACCAAGACTTATCAACAGGTGATTCCGCTTACCGATCGCGTGGATTACCTGGCAAACCTTTCGAATAACCTCTGCTACTGCCTGGCGATTGAGAAGCTGCTCGGGATTGAAGTTCCTCCCCGTGCGGTTTGGACTCGCGTGATGCTGACCGAGTTGACTCGTATCAATTCACATCTGGTCTGGCTGGGGACACACGCTCTCGATATGGGTGCGATGTCGATGTTCTTCTACACAACTCGCGAACGCGAAGAGCTACTGAAGATCTTTGAGATGTTTAGCGGGCAGCGCTTGATGACGAGCTACTTCCGGATTGGTGGCTTGGCTCTGGATCATCCTCGCGCGGGGCTTGAGGCTGTTAAGAAGTTTCTTGAGATGTTTCCGCCCAAGATTGACGAGTACGAGAACTTGCTCGACAACAATCCGATCTGGAAGAACCGGACGATTGGTGTGGGTGTAGTTCCAGTAGACAAGATGCTCGCGATGGGTATTACCGGGCCGATGATTCGTGCAGCCGGGATCCCGTGGGACGCTCGCAAGGATGAGCCCTATTCGGGCTATCAGAATTTTGAGTTTGATGTACCCACTCGTACTGAGAACGATGTTTATGCGCGTTACCGGGTGCGGATGGAAGAGATGCGGCAATCGGTGAGAATCATGACGCAGGCGCTTGAGGGGATGCCCGAAGGGGCCTACCAGGCAGATGCACCGAAGGTTGTTTTGCCGCAACGCGAAAAGATGAAGACGCAAATGGAAGCGTTGATCTATCACTTCAAGATCGTTACCGAGGGCGTGCGTGTACCTCCGGGTGAGGTGTATCAGGTGATTGAATCGCCGCGCGGCGAGCTTGGCTATTACGTGGTCTCCGATGGGACCAGCAAGCCCTTCCGCGTGCATATGCGGACGCCGAGCTTTGGCAATATTCAGGGCCTGGGCGTAATGTGCGAAGGCGGAATGATTGCTGACTCGATTGCCTGCATGGGATCGATGGACTTTGTGCTGGGAGACACGGACCGCTAATGACTTTTACCCCCGAAACCGAGAAAAGACTTCAGGATATCTGGGCTCGTTATCCAGAGGGCCGCAAGCGTTCGGCTGTGATCCCGATGCTGATCTATGCGCAGGACGAGCTTGGGATGGTGACGCAGGAGTTGGTTGCCGAAGTAGCGCAGCGCTGCGAAGTCTCGCCGCTGCAGGTGGAAGAAGTGGTGGGCTACTATTCGATGCTGAACAAGCAGCGGATGGGCAAGCACCATGTGCAGGTTTGTACCAATATCGCCTGCCTGTTGATGGGTGGCGAGGAGTTGTGGCAGCACACAACCAAGCGGCTAGGAATCGGGCACAAGCAGGTGACGGCAGATGGCCTGATTTCGCTGGAAGAAGTAGAGTGCGCGGGGGCTTGTTCCTGGGCCCCGTGTGTGGTCGATGGTTATGAATATCACCATCACATGACCATTGAAAAACTGGATCAATTGCTCGACAGCATCCAGCAGAAGGTTCAATAGGCAAAGGAGTATCAGCCATGTTCAACGAACCACATCCCGATGAAGTCAAGGTAATCACGAAGCGATTCGGATTGCCGAATTCGGCTTCGATCGATACGTATCTGGCGCATGAAGGCTATGTGGCTTTCATGAAGTCCATTGAGATGACCCCTGAGCTGATCATTGATGAGCTGAAGCTCTCGAACCTGCGCGGACGCGGTGGCGCGGGTTTTCCGACCGGCCTCAAATGAAGCTTTATTCCTCGTGATAATTCAAAGCCAAAATATGTTGTTGTCAATGCCGATGAGTCTGAGCCTGGCACCTGCAAAGACCGGCTGCTGATTCAGAACGATCCGCATCAGTTGATCGAAGGCTGTCTGATTGCCGCGCGCACGATTGGTTGCAAGGCTGGCTATATCTACATCCGCGGCGAATACCGCTACCTGATCGACATCATGGACAAGGCGCTGGCCGAGGCCTATGCGCATGGATATCTGGGGAAGAACATTAAGGGCTCGGGGATCGATTTTGATCTCTATACGCACTCAGGTGCGGGAGCTTATGAGTGTGGTGAGGAA
>JBKJUN010000713.1:0-1938 GCA_046590555.1 Bryobacter sp.
AGTTCGTCGGAACTGCGTGGTACTGGAAGTAGCCATGCGGCACCCGTTTAAGCCACGCGCCAAAGACTGGCAGTGCGTGAACCCGAGAAACCACAGCCACCGATGAACAAATATCAAGGATGATGGAGGCCGAATCGTGACCTACGAAGAAGCGAGCGAGGGCGGCGGGACCAGCCAGACCACGCCGGTGATACCAGACGACGAGCTTTGGCTGCACACGCCAGCGGTAGCGGCCAGCTTAGACCGCGCCCTCGCTTGGTCCGATTCACATCCGCGGCGAAAATCGGCCCTAAAGACCCTAGCCAAAAAGATCGACACGTTGCCCTAAAATTCGTGCCGATTCGCCTCGACGGGAACCATCCGAGATGCAACAGCAACGGTTTATCTCGAAAAGCCAGATCGAGCAGCTCCGCTGAACCGCTGCATAAAACTCTCGAATATGGGTGGGCCGGGAGCTGATCCAAGGTCGTAAGGATAGCAGCGGTGGAGCAATTAATTCCTTACGCTCGCCGCGGCGGCGATTCGCTTGAATTGCTAAGGGTTCATCCGGGCCATGATTCCGCTTACTAATATGTCACTAGTGTCCGGTTAAAAGTCGAATAGAATCAGTTGTTTGGGCGCATCGGTTATATCTTCTTCGGAGTCGATATCTTCGAAGGCCTGTAAAATGGGCGTTTTTTCGAACAACGTGAGACTCAGGACCTGTAGAAAGCTGTAGAGGGACATCTGGATAGCTAGGCGCTTCCGGACGATTGCCACCAGGACGTAAACTGAGACGGCGATCCAGATTTGAGACTTCACGGCGTTCTCGCTGGTCCCGTAGAAGGCCTTGATTCTGAGGTGCTGCTTGATCCATTTGAAGAACAACTCTACTTTCCAGCGGGACTTGTAGATAGAAGCAATTGTCAAGGCCGGCAGGACGAAGTTATTAGTAAGGAACTCCAGTCGCTGACCCGTCTCTGCGTCGCGATAACATACACGTCGAAGAGGGTCGGGATAGTGGCTCGCGGATCGCTTCGAATCCAAAAGTACGGTTTGATCGCTCGTGATCCCAGTACCGCGCTCAACCGGATGGGAGTATCGGCGGCGAAGCACCACGTTTGATTTGTTCCGCAAAACAAAGAACGCGGACCCAACAGTAAAACGGTATAAGCGGTCAAAATCGAGGTAGCCGCGATCCATCACATAAACGGCCCCGGCCTCGGGAACGATATTGTCGAGAATGTTCACCTCATGCACTTTTCCCTCTGAAATATGAATGAAAGCTGGAATATTACCTCGCAGGTCGAGAAGGGTATGCATCTTCACCGCGGCCTTGTCTTGGCGAAACCGGGCCCATGGAAACAGCGAAAGGCAGAGGTCAATCGTCGTTGCGTCCAAGGCATAAAGAGTCTGATCCAACTCCACCCCGAGAGGATCTGCGGCATGCAAGGGCCGTGCGACCGCGATCAGCGCGTGAGCGAAATCGGCAAACATCCGCCAATCGTGATTCTCGTTGGCATCGGCCAAAGTCGACCGCGCCACCGGCGTACGGATTCCCATGTGATCCAGTTTGTCGCGCATGGAGTACAAACAAGACTCGATATCCCGGAGGCTCTCACGGTAAGTCAACTGAGCGAATGCCATCGCTAAGTAATGATCCCAACACGAGAACTTCTTCGAGTAACGGTCGCCGCAATAGCGGGCGACGCATTTTTGGAATTCCTTATGTGGGGCGTAAGCCATCAGTTGGGCGAAGAAAGTGCGTCCGGTATTCATACAACATTCTGGCCACAAAGCACCACCGGCGGGGGGTGGCGGACGCGAGCTAATTGTGAGCAGCCGCGATTCAAATCGTTCCCGGCGTTTTTAGCTCCCAAACCGCTGAATTGGAACCGGTTGGCAGCGAGATGAGAATCGGTTACCGGACACTAGTGGGTCTTGGGCCCTTTGCGTCCC
>JBKJUN010000412.1:0-3365 GCA_046590555.1 Bryobacter sp.
CGAGTACCTTGCCTTCAGAGAAGCGTGGGCCCACAATCATCAGCCCAATGGGCAAGCCTGCAGCGCTGAAGCCGCAAGGCAGGGAGAGAGCAGGAATGCCGAAGGCGTTGAAGTCGCCAGGATTTTCGAGTTCGGGATTGCGAGGCTTGTCGCTGCCTTCTCGTTTGATTGCGATGTCGACCGTGCGCGGAGTGCGGCGGCGAGTTGGCAGTACGATCAGGTCTACATTTTGTGAGGTGAAGGCATCGTCAATCGTTCGGCGCAGCATCTGGAGCTTCCAGTTCGCCTGGATGTAGTCGACAGCTTTGGCATCCTTATCTGCCTGCAATCTTCGACGGATTGGAATTTGGTAGCGGTCACTGGATTTGCTGAAGTACTCTTCGTGGTATGCGTAGAATTCACCTCCACCTCCTCTAAAGCCGCGTGCGCTAGGCAATCGAACGTCTTTCACGGAGCTTGTCACTCCGGCGATGGCGCTAATCGCAGCTTCCACTGACTTGGCTACGTCTTCGTCGAGCATGTCGAAATACGGAGCCCGGGGAACACCGATGCGAAGTGGCTTCACCGGTTGACGCATCTGGGCAACATAGTCTTCGCGCGGGTGCTCCACGCTGGCAATGTCCAGACGATCGTATCCGGTGAGCAGGTTCAGCATGACGGCTGCATCTTCAACCGTTTTGGTCATTGGGCCGCAATGATCGAGGGAGAGTACCAACGGGATGATGCCACGGATCGATACCAAGCCGTAGGTGGGTTTGAAGCCAACGATAGAACAGTAGCTGGCCGGAGTGCGGATGCTGCCGCCGGTGTCGGTGCCGAGTGCTCCGAAGCAAAGGTCGGCAGAGACGGCTGCGGCACTGCCACCCGAGGAGCCGCCTGGGTGGCGAGTAAGATTCCAGGGATTGCGGACCGGTCCAAAATAGCTGGTCACTGAGGTGCCACCAGAGGCGAACTCATGCAAATTCAGCTTACCGAGAAGGATGGCACCCGCTGCCTTGAGGCGTCGGGCTACCTCGGCGTCTTCTTCAGGCACGCGATCGTCGAAGACTGCGCTGGCGGCCGTGGTACGGATGCCTGCGGTGTCGATATTGTCTTTGAGTGCGATCGGGATGCCGTGCAATGGGCCACGGGACTTGCCGGCCCGAAGTTCGGCGTCTGCTTCACGCGCCTGCTTGAGGGCGGCTTCCTTCAAGACTGTGATGAACGCGTTCAGTTTGGGCTGGTAGAGCTCAATGCGCGAAAGACAGGCTTCGGTGAGTGCAACCGAGGTGGTCTGCTTAGTTTGCAAACGGGCTGCGGCTTGGGTCAGACTCAATTGAGCAAGATCAGTAACGGATTGAGCGCTAGCGCTGAAAGTAGCGGCGCCTATGGCAAGTGAGAAATTTCTGCGGCTCAGCATCTCAAGAGTTTAGCCGAAAGCTATTGACTTCAATCGCTTAGGTTGATAAAACCTTAAGCCATGCGCTTCATTCTTACCTGTCTTACTGCACTCACGTTGACTGCAGGATTTGGTTTCGCACAATCCGGTACAGCTGAACTCAATGGCTCTGTTACCGATTCCTCGGGGGCTGCCATTTCTGGTGCTACCGTCACTATTTCTAACCCGGCTATTGGCTTTTCTCGCGTCTTGAAGACGAACGATGGGGGGCTATATTCTGCGCCCGCCTTGAACCCCGGGGCTTACACAATCAAGGTGGAAATGCAGGGCTTCCAGTCGCAGTCCCGCACGGGCGTGGAATTGCAGGTAGGGCAGGCTCCTTCGATTAATGTTGTGCTGACTGTTGGTAATGTCGCCGAAGTGATCGAAGTTACAGGCGGTGCACCGGTGCTTGAGACCGAATCGACTTCGGTGGGTACGGTTATCGAAAACAAGCGCATTATCGAGTTGCCACTCAATGGACGTAATTATCTTCAGCTTGCTTCGTTGATTCCTGGAGCTACTACGAACGGCCCGGCTTCGTCGCAAGGTCAGCAGCGCATGGGTGGCGCTCGCAACAGCTTTGCGCTGAATGTCGCTGGACAGCGTGTTCACTTCAATCACTATGCGCTGGATGGTATGGAAAATACCGATCCTAACTTTAATACCTATCTTTTCCTGCCTTCGATCGATGCCTTGCAGGAATTCAAGGTGGAATCGGGCGTGTTTGGGGCGGAGTATGGCCGCGGTATCGCTCAGATAAACGTGACAACGAAGTCTGGCACTAACCAGTTGCATGGAGTTGCCTTTGAATTTCTTCGCAACTCCTACTTTGATGCGCGAAACTTCTTTGCCCGCGTCAACCCGCCCTTCAAGCGCAATCAGTTTGGCGGCACGATCTCTGGCCCGGTGGTGATTCCGAAAATTTTCAATGGCAAAGACAAGCTATTTTTCATGTTTAATTACGAAGGGCTTCGTGAGCGCCGATCTCTGACTCAGACAGGCACCTTGCCTGATGCCCGTTTCCGCTCAGGCAATTTTGGTTTCCTCAATCGCGCTGCCGGTATTCGCGATCCGTTCAACCCAGGAACTGTTTTCCCCAACGCGACGATTCCGGAAAGCCGGATTTCACCCACCTCACGCAAGGTTTTGAATGACTTTTACCCGTTGCCCAATCAGGGTGGTGGTGGAGCACTTGGAATCGCGAACAACTATTTGAACGATGAAGGCCGGCGGACCGATGGCAATCAGTTTACGGCCCGGGCCGACTGGACTGGTACCCAGAACCAAACTTATTTCTTTCGCTTTAGCCAAACTCAGGAACCCCAGTACATCCCTTCCGCCATTTTTGACCAAGGTAACAATGTCAAGATTTTAGGGCAGCAGGGAGTGATCGGACATACGAAGGTGATTGGCTCCAACAAGGTGAACGAGTTCAAATTCGGGATGAATTACTTTAACTCGCAGAACACCCAACAGCGAGCTGGGAAACGGAATGTTGTTGGTGAACTCGGGCTGCAAGGTGTGTCGCAAGATCCACTGTTTTGGGGTATTCCGGTCTTCCAGATCTCCGGCTTCAGCAATGTTGGCGAATGTAACGATTGCCCTTTTCTCAACTGGAACACAACATTCCAGTGGACTGACAATTTCTCTTGGACCAAGGGCAAGCACAGCATGAAGATTGGTGGGGAGTATCGCCGTCTTCGTTATAACCAGATTGGTGCCGTTGTGCCGCGCGGGCGATTCTCCTGGAATGGCCAATATACTGGTGAACCGATGGCTGACATGCTGCTGGGTGTGATGTCCGGAACGGAAGGCCAGGTTGGCGCCCCGATCGCAAACTTCCGCAACAACTACATGTCCCTTTACTTCCAGGCATCCTGAAAGTACAAAGACATGTAGTTGTTGCGGAAGTTTGCGATCGGAGCACCAACCTGGCCTTCGGTAG
>JBKJUN010000813.1:0-5721 GCA_046590555.1 Bryobacter sp.
ACTGCGGCTGACCAGGCTTCGGGTTTGTCTTTGAAGCTGGTAGGTGTGTTTAGCGTCGCAAGATTGTAGCCACCGGCTGGAGCTTTGCCTGTGTGACAAGCCGCGCAATGTTTGGCCAAAAACCTCTGCCCATCGGCGGGCGTTTGCCCGTAAGCCCGCTCTGAAGCGGTCCAGCCCACAACAAGCATTGCTGCGTAGAAACTGCCTGCGTGTAGATTTGTGGTGTACTTCACTAAACCTTCCTCGATTGCTACTTCACCCTGAGGTTGAGGGATTCCACAGCCGTCCTCCGAATTGTATATCGTATGGAGGGTCTGCTGTAGTGATACGATCACGGCAAATAATGCGAATCCTCTGTTGCCAGGCCATTTTGATGCTCATCAGTTTCTGCGCTCTGTCCGCAGCCGATATCGGTGGCCTATGGATGGGCCAGGTGCCGGGACGCTTCGGCAAAGTAGATGATGTTTCCTTCCAGTTCAAAGTCTCGGGCATTACGCTATCCGGCAAGTTCTTCGGCGACGAGTTCGATCTTCAAATAGAAGAAGGGTTGGTCCAGGGGGACAAGATTTCCTTTATCGTCACCGCCACTAACTATTACAACCGTGAAAAATTCCGCACTCGGTACTCCGGCGTGATCTTTGGCAACGAGATCGAGCTCATCCGCGAGAGAATCCTTTCCAGCGCAGAGAAAGCGGCGCGCGCATCCCGGCCTGACGCCAAGGTCGAGGCGGCGCCCATACCATTTCGCATAAAGCGATTAACCTAGCCCCCCTGCCGAAAACACGCGGGAAACACCCCTGGCCCTTGATGGATCTGTGATATCAGTTAAAGCATTGTCTGCTATGCAGCAATCCAAGAGGGGTCTTATATCTATGCTTCGACACTTAAGTGTATTCATGCTTTCCTGCGGCTTTTTGCTCGCGCAGTTGAACCGGGCAACCATTACAGGTACCATTACCGATCCCGGTGGCGCGGCGATTCCAAACGCAAAGGTCACCGCGCGCAATAGCGGTACCAACTCCGGCGTGGGAACTACAACAAACAACGAAGGCCAGTTTTCTTTTCCCAATCTCACCACCGGCAACTACGACATCATTGCGGAGGCCGCCAGTTTCAAGCGCGCCGAACGCAAACAGATCGAACTGAATGTGCGCGAAGTGCTTCGCGTCGATCTTCAACTGCAATTAGGCAGCGTCGCCGAGACGATCGAAGTCTCTGGAGAACTGCCACGCCTCCAAACCGATTCACCCGAAGTGGGCACAAGCTTGAGTAGTACTCAAATGAAAGACCTGCCGATGTCGATCGCCGGCGGGCGCAACGTCGAGAATTTCGCCTACGCCCTCACTCCGGGAGTAAGCGGCAACTCCTGGACATCGAATATCAATGGCTCTACCAGCTTCTCGAAGGAAACACTGCTCGATGGTGCCAGCGTCACCACCTACCTTCAAGGCCACTTTGGCGAATCTACTGTGTCCATGGAATCCCTGCAGGAAATGCGAGTACAGACCTCCGGCATCTCCGCCGAGTATGGTCGCGCCCAGGCGGGCGTCTTCAACTACGTAATGAAGTCCGGCACCAACGAAATCCATGGCTCTGCATATGGCATGTTGCGAAACGAGGCGCTCAACGCGAACAACTTCGTCAACAACGCACGAGGCCTTCGCAGGCCCTTAGACCGGCGCTTCAATTACGCGTTCTCATTCGGCGGGCCAATCGTAATTCCCAAAATTTACAACGGCAAGAACAAAACATTCTTTTACAGCACCTACGAGAAATATCAGGAGCGAATCCTTGGCTTCGGCGCTCCAAGTACAACACTGCCTCAGACAGAGTGGCTTGACGGTAACTTCTCCCGTCTTCTCGGCCCTGCCATCGCTCAGACCGACGCGCTCGACCGTCCCGTTTTGCGGGGCGCAATCTATGATCCCGCCACCATGCGGCAGTTGCCAAATGGACGTTTCGTTGGAGAAATGTTCCCCGGCAACATCATCCCCGTTAACCGCTTCTCGGCAGTATCTCGCAACCTGATTGGGCTCATCCGCACTGGCTACACCCCCACAGAACGCGGCCCTGACGGGCTTGCCCCATTGGTCAATAATGGCCTTCGTCCTCTCGCCGGCACTCCACGCTTCGATCAGTTTCAGTTCTCGCAAAAAGGCGACCACGTCCTCAACGAGCAGCATCGCTTGTCAGGTTCTTTTTCTTTCACCCGCAGGCCACGTCTTCTTCTCGATCAAGCCCGTGCCTGGGACATCACCAAGGCCGACGGTGGCCCACTGTCGAGCGCCCGAAACCAGGTCATCAAATCAGAACTCGTCCGTCTCGCTTGGGATTACAACATCAATCCCACAATTCTCAATAATCTCACCGTCTCCTATAACCGCATGTTTAATCCCAACATTGGTTCCTACGTCGGAACCGATGGGGCCAAAGAGTTGGCCATCAAGAACCTGAGCACCTTCGGCTTTCCAAATATCAACTTCGGCGCCGGCCCCTTTGTCCCCGTTTCCGCAATGGGCGATCCGCAGAACGATGTTCAGGCCTATGTTGGAATGGGCCTCCTCAACACCACCAGTTTCTCCAAAGGCCGTCACTTCATGAAAGCCGGTATCGATTTCCGCCGCAACCATCAGAATTTGCGCCCCACACAAGGCGGAACATTCAATTTCAACGCACTTCACACTTCCATCCCTGGCGAGGCTTTTTCTGGGAGCCAGACCGGCTTCGGATTTGCTTCCATGTTGCTCGGGCAGGTGGACTCCGCAGGCCTAACCGACCCGGCTGGAATCGGCGGGCGTCGCAATTACTACTCAGCTTTCTTCATGGATGACTTCAAGGTAAACAAGCGCCTCACCCTCAATCTGGGCGTGCGTTGGGAATACCAGGCGCCCTTCAGCGAAGTAGCTGACCGCTACTCTTCCTTCTCCCTTACCAAGCGCGACCCCATCAGCGGTCTCCCGGGAGCCTATGAATTTGCCGGCAATTGCAGTGCCTGCACAGGACAGCGTTACTTTGGTGTAAAGAAGCCTTTCCGCGACATCGGTCCCCGCATTGGATTCGCCTACCAGGGGCCTCTGAAATTTGTACTTCGCGGTGCCTACGGCATCATGTTCGATGGCGATCTCTTTAACGGCTTCGGTGGCACGCCACTTGGGGGTTCTACCCGCATTCAGGCTGCTGGCGTATGGAATCTTGCGGCCAACCCAACCAGTCCTGCCGCTGGCATTTTTAATTGGGATGGCGGCCTGCCCCTCAATCTATACAGCCCGCGCTCTTTCAACGAGTCCTTCGCCAATCGCAACGCCCCCGGCATGATCGATCCGAACTACGGGCGCACTCCTTACATTCAACAATGGAACTTCAACATCCAGCGCGAAATCGCGCCAAAGCTGATCCTGGACGTCGGCTATGTAGGCAACAAATCCACCGGCCTTCGCTATGGTCAGGGTTTGCGCCTCAACCAGCTTGACCCAGCGCTGCTCCAACTCGGCACCCGCCTGGGCAATCGAGTCTCGAATGAAGCGGAAGCCGCAGCCAACGGAATCAGGTATCCCTTCCCCGGCTTTTC
The DNA here is from genome assembly GCA_046590555.1 of Bryobacter sp. Taxonomy (GTDB): domain Bacteria; phylum Acidobacteriota; class Terriglobia; order Bryobacterales; family Bryobacteraceae; genus Bryobacter. The sequence continues at coordinate 3,569 of JBKJUN010000813.1, forward strand.
AGGGACCGTTGCAGGAGCCTTGCGCCCTTACCCGCAGGTTGTAGGAACTGCCGTCATCAACAATCACGGTGCCCCGCTTGGCTTCTCCACGTATCATTCGCTCCAGGTTGTGTTGAATCGGCAGTTCTCAAGAGGAATGCAGATCTACGCCAATTACACCTGGTCCAAGAACATGACCAACCTTCAGAGTTCGCTCGAAGGCGATAACGGCGGGCGTCCGCTGGATACGTATAATTTGAAACTGGAAAAAGCTATCTCCTCAGATGACCAGCCCCACCTGGCCAAGGTCGCCTTCAACTACGAGATTCCCATCGGCCGCAACCGTGCACTCGGCGGCAACATGTGGAAGCCTCTCGATTTCATCATCGGTGGCTGGGAGCTCTCAGGCATCCTCAACTACTTCAGCGGTGCGCCTTTGAACTTTACCACCAGCACCTCGCCGCTTCCCGGCATTTGGAATGGCAGCGCTCTGCGCGCCAACGTCAAGCCCGGCGAGCTTAAGAATGTCAGCTTCAAGCGTGGCGATTACAACTTCGCAAACACCAACGACCCCATGAACACGTACCTGAATAAGAGTCAGTTCTCAGACCCCGCAGCTTTTACTCTCGGTAATGCTGCCCCTTATTACACACAGATCCGCGGCTTTGGAACCATCAGCGAACAGTTCAACTTGCAGAAAAATGTACGGTTAGGCGAGAAGTACAAGTTCCAGTTGCGAGCCGACTTCTTGAACGCCTTCAACCGCCCGCAATGGGGTGGAATCAACACCAACGTAACAAACCCGGCCTTTGGCCAGGTTACAAGCGTCAGCGGCAATCGCCAGATTCAGCTCGGTGCCCGCTTCGATTTCTAAATTGCTGCTGGCTGCAGGGTTGTCTGCTGGGTTACTCCACGCACAGCCCTGCTCTAATTGCCATGCAGAAATCGTAGAGCGTTACAAAAAAACGGCAATGGCCCAAAGCGCCGCTGGCAAATCATTTGCTGGCGGCGCTAATTTTTCGCATCCTCAGTCCGCTTCAACAATGCGAGTCGCAATCAGCAATGGCCTGATGAAGCATAGCGTGACTCGCGATGGAATTACCGCCAGCTACCCGGTTGCGCTTTCCATCGGCTCTGGCCGCGTCGGGCAAAGCTTCGCCGTTCGAATCCATGGCGACCTTTTCCAGTCGCCCATCTCCTGGTTCACGCAAGCATCGAAATGGGGGATCTCCCCGGGCTTTGAGCAAGAGAGACATCCCGATTTCGACCGGTCGATCACGGGCTCCTGTCTGTTCTGCCACAGCAGTACGTCTGAATCTGGTCCGGGAGGAATAGGTTGTGACCGATGTCACGGCGATGGCGCAAGGCATGCCGCCTCGCCTTCCAAAACGAACATCATCCAACCGGCGCGCCTTCCGGTCTCGCAGCGCGATGCGGTCTGCGAGCAGTGTCACTTGCAGGGAGCCGCCAGAGTCCTGCAGCCCGGCAAGTTCGAGCAGGATTATGTGCCCGGCATGAGCCTCGAAAATGTCTTCTCCACCTTCATCCTGCCCGATGCAGACTTTCGCGTCGTCAGCCATGCCGAGCAGTTAAGACTGAGCGCTTGCGCGCGATCCAGTGAGGGCCGCCTCTGGTGTGGGTCATGCCATGATCCTCATCCCGCTACTCGCGTAAACCAGCAACAAAAATGCCAGTCTTGCCATCCTGACGTCCAGGCGAAACACCAGGGGCCCGCAGAAGATTGCGTCGGCTGCCACATGCCACAAAAACCAGTCAGTGATGTTGCCCATACCGCTTATACAGACCACCGAATTGCCAAGCGGCCAAAGGCAGCCCCAGCTTCCGGCAAACCGCAGATCCTGCAGCCATGGCGCGCCTCCCCCAATGGAGACCGCGCCATCGCCATCGCCTTTGCGTCTTCAGGCAATCTGGAGACTGCCAGAGATCTACTTAGAAAGGCGCTGTCCCAACAACCCCGAGACCCCCAACTCCTCATCTCGGCAGGCAGCGTCGCACTCGGTCTGAAGCAACCCGCCGAAGCTCTGCGTTATTTCGCAGCTGCCCGACAGCTCGAGCCCTCAATCGCGGATCATCACTTCCGTGAAGGCTTGGCACACGAAGCTAACCAGGATATTAACCAGGCAATGCGAGCTTATCGCGAGACTCTGAAGCGA
>JBKJUN010000862.1:0-4761 GCA_046590555.1 Bryobacter sp.
ACGACGCCTTCGGCGAGATCGTGAATCAGATTGCAAAGATGCAGTACATGAGTTCCGGGCGTCTGAAAATGCCCGTTCTCTTGCGCGGCTGCATCGGCATTGGACACGCGGCCGCCACACACCACTCGGGCAGTTACCATTCCATCTACAGCCATATTCCCGGCTTGCGTGTTGTAGTGCCGTCCACACCATTTGATGCCAAAGGTCTATTCACCCATGCGCTTCGCTCAGACGATCCTGTTCTCTTCCTTGAGCCGCGGGAGTTGATGGGCGTCAAAGGATTTGTCCCCGAAGAGGATTACGAAATCGAATTCGGCAAAGCTCGAATATTGCAGGAAGGCAGCCGAGTTACTGTTGTGGGAATCGGCTTTATGGCTCAAAGGGCTTTGGCAGCCGCTAGAGGTCTTGCGGCCGAAGTGATCGATCCTAGAACGGTATCGCCGCTGGACGAAACGACGATTTTGAAATCGATTCAGAAGACGGGGCGATTGCTGATCGTCGACGAGGCCTTCGCCCCTTGCAGTCTGGGGGCTGAAATTGCCGCGCAGGTCGCCGAAGCAGGCTTTGATTATCTCGATGCACCGATTCGGCGCATCAACGGCGCCTTCGCGCCAACACCTTATAGCCCTGCTCTCGAAGCGGCTGTGATCCCGTCGCAGGATCACATTCGAGCAGCTATTGAAAGTCTGATCGAGGAATAGCCATGCCTATCGAAATTACTGTTCCGCGCCTTGGATGGTCGATGGAGGAAGGTGTCTTCGCGGGCTGGCTGAAAGCTGAGGGAGATATTGTCTCAATCGGCGAACCGGTCTTTGCGCTCGAAAGCGAAAAAGTCACGATGGAAGTGGAGGCGCTCGACAACGGTATTCTCCACATCGCTGCTGACGCGCCTGCTGCGGATTCGACTGTAGTTGTCGGGCAGCGGCTCGGCTATATTCTGCAAAATGGCGAGGCTCCGCCATCGACGGAACAGCCCCGCTTTGCCAGCCCGCGAGCCCGCTCCACCGCCCGCGAACTCGGCATCGACATCGCAAGCGTCCAGCCTCGTGAAGGTGCAAAGCGGATTATTGAAGCCGATGTCCTGCAGGCAAAACAACCGACGCCTCGCACGACGCTTGCAAGACGCATGGAAGAAAGCTTCCGGGCACCGCACTTCTATCTGCATGCTGACGCAAATGTTGAAATACTCGCGCGCTTGCGCCACCAGCATCGCCCTGCCGCTTATAACGATTTCCTGATCAAGGCCATCGCTATCGCGCTGGTCCGTCATCCGCGCGTAAATGCTTATTGGGAAGACGGCGCAATCGTTCCCCGCAGCACCCAACACATCGCCCTTGCTGCCCAGATTGGCGACACCCTATATACACCCGTGATTGCCAATCCTGCCGAGAAATCGCTTGGACAGATTGCCCGGGACCGGCTACAGGCTCTTGAGCAACTCAAGGATTTTTCAAACGCCAGCGCGACCCTATCCAATCTCGGCCCCTTCGGCGTTGATCGCTTTGAAGCCATCCTCAATCCTCCCCAAAGCATCATCGTCGCTGTTGGCAAGATCGCCAAGCGGCCTGTCGTGGAAGGCGACCTTGTTGTTGCTCGCCTCACCATGCCGATCTCGCTGTCTGTCGATCACCGTGTTGTCGACGGTGTTCCTGCCGCCCAGTTTCTGCAAACGCTGGTCGCCATTCTCGAGTCGCCCGAATCCACATACACTGAATGGGAATGAGCTGGAACTACCTTGAAGATGCCAGTGGCGCCAAAGGCCACGCCGAAAAAATTTACGTTCCTTCAAACGAAGCGGAACTAACAGCGATTCTCGTTGATGCCGCTCGCGAGAAGATTCCCATTACGATTGCCGGCGGTGGCAGCGGTCTCACCGGTGGCCGTGTCCCATACGGTGGATGGCAAATATCGATGGAGAAATTCCGCCGGCTTGAAACCCGTCCCGGGTCGGCCACAGTTGGCGCCGGTGTCACCCTCCACGACCTCCATGCCGCCGCCAAAGCGAGCAATCAGTTCTATCCACCAGACCCTACTGAAACAATGGCCTTCCTCGGTGGCACCATTGCTTGCAATTCCAGCGGGTCGCGCAGTTTCAAGTACGGCGCTACCCGGCGCTGGATCGAGCGGCTTCGCGTAGCTCTTGCCGACGGTCGAGTGCTCGATGTTGGCCGTGGCGACGCAATCGACTTTGATGTTCCTGCGATTCCTTCGCCCGCCAGCCGCAAGCATTCTGCCGGCTATTTGTTGCGCCCCGGCATGGACTGGATTGACCTCTTCTGCGGCTCCGAAGGTACGCTGGGCATTGTGATTGAGGCTGAGCTAAAACTGCTTCCCAATCCAGTCGAACTCCTCAACGGCATCATCTTTTTTCCATCGGACGAGGCCGTCCACGATGCGCTGGATCAGTGGCGCGAAATCCCCAATGTCCGTATGCTCGAGTACGTCGATGATGCTGCCCTGCGCATGATCGCGCAGCGCTACCCTGATGTTCCTTCCAAGGCGAAAGCCGCAATTATCATGGAGCAGATCATCGAAGGCGAGCACGACATCGACGCCTGGTCCGCCCGCCTCGAAGAAACGGGTGCCTTTGAAGCCGAGAGCTGGTTCGGCTCTTCCGATTTTGACCGAGAGCGTTTTCGCAAATTCCGTCACGCGTTGCCGGAAACTGCACTTGCCATCACTCAGAAGAATGGATTTCCGTCACTTGGTACAGACTTCTCCGTGCCTATCGAAAGGCACCGCGAAATGATGGCCTTCTATCGCGAACATATGCAAAAGATCATGCCCGGCCACTACTGCATCTTCGGACACGCCGGCGATGCGCATCCACACGTCAACATGCTCCCGGCTACACAGGCTGAATTCGATGCCGGTGCGGAGGCGCTGATGCTCTTTGCGAAAAAGGCCGCTTCCCTGGGCGGGTCCGTGTCGGCTGAGCACGGGCTTGGCAAAAGCAAAGCAAAATTCCTTGCCATTCAATATACGGCTGATCAGATTGAGTCCATGAAGGCCGTCAAGCGACGGCTGGATCCAGACTGGAGATTGGGGATCGGTAACTTTTTCGAGTCACCAGAAACTGCCTGACTCTCAACTCTTGAAGGGGGCAGCCGAGCTGTACTTGGTAAAGTTAAAGCCGATGCCGCAATTAGATGGGGAACGGATGCAGTGCATGGAAGTTTGGAGCGGAAGCCAACTTACTGCCCAGGGTGTCGCCTTTGGCGGGTTGGATGTTTGGGTGACCAGTAGGCCCCACGGTGGTGCGCACGAGGGCGGTGACGTTTATTATGCCTCCAGTTGTGCCACTGGACGCATTAGTCGGTTGCTGCTCGCAGATGTGGCTGGTCACGGCGATTCGGTTGCCGGGACGGCGACTGGGCTGCGAACGCTAATGCGGCAGTTTGTGAACCGGTTGGACCAAACCGAATTTGTGCGTCTTCTGAATCAGCGGTTTGGGACGCTGCCTGCCCAGGGAGCTTATGCTACTGCGGTGGTGTCCACTTACTTTGCGCCGAGCCGGCGCTTTTCCGTTTGCAATGCCGGACACCCCCGGCCTTTGTGGTTTCGCGCCAAGGATCAGACCTGGGAGTTTCTGGGGCATGAGGGGGGCAGCGAGAGGCCAGGGCCCAGCAACATTCCGCTCGGCTTGTTGTCGATGTCAGATTATGACCAGTTTGATGTGGAACTGATGACTGGTGACTGTGTCGTGAAGTATTCTGATGCGTTGATCGAGTGTTGCGATGCCACCGGAGAGATGTTGGGTGAATTTGGGGTACTGCGGATTGTACGAGAGTTAGCAGAAGCGGATCCACAGCGCTTGTCAGAACGCTTGCTGCATGAGATCGAAGCGCACTATCCCAACAGTCTTTCGGCTGATGATGTGACGGTGATGGTGGTGCGAGCTAGCGGAAAAGAGGCTGAGGTCAATTGGTGGAACCGGGTAAAGGCCGGGGCTATCTTTCTGCTCACGATAGGGAAGGGCGGCACGATACCCTGGCCCGAGTGGAGTGTGGCCACAGTTGGGGGATTCTTTATCCCGGCCCTGGGGCGGCGGAAGCGCGTGAAACGGAGTTGAGGCTGAATGTTGACTCTTGGTTGATGAGCTGACTTCTCATCAACGCAGCTAACATCTAGCCCCAATAAAAGCTCTACTGATCAATCTTGGCGGCTAGAAGCAACGAACCCGGAATCACTCGGCTAAACTCTGAGGAGCAACATCTCAATGGGCAATACAAAAATATTCAAAATGCCATTCGCCAGGGTCTATCCGCTTTACATCGCCAAGGTGGAAAGGAAAGGCCGTTCGAGACAAGAAGTGCATGCCATCATCGAGTGGCTCACCGGCTACGACGAAACCTCGCTCCAACAACAAATAGCCAATAAAGTCGACTTCGAAACCTTCTTCGCCCACGCCCCGCACATGAACCCAAACGTATCCAAAATCACCGGCTTGATCTGCGGCTATCGCGTTGAAGAGATCGAAGATAAGCTCATGCAACAGATCCGCTACATGGACAAGCTGATGGATGAATTGGCCAAGGGAAAGGCCATAAACAAAATCCTGAGGAAGTGACCAGGTCCGCGTCACCCCCAAACCCTCCCCCGCACACTCTCCCCCGCCACCGGCAATAACCTCCGCCTCACCCCAAATAATGCCAGCCCCAGCGCAAACACCAGGTCATCATGAGCCCCCATCGTCTCAAACCTGGGCCCCCGCACACTCTGCACCTTCCGCATCCCCTTCAACTCCTCCTCCAGCGCCCC
>JBKJUN010000118.1:0-1410 GCA_046590555.1 Bryobacter sp.
GAAGGACTCCGGCTTTTTGTCGTATGGCAGCAAGCCAGGCTTCGAGCTGGTGTGCCGGAAAGACATGAAATAGCCATGGAGCGTTTGGCTGTTCGAGAGGTAAGTGGTGGGAACGGGCAGATTCGAACTGCCGACCTTCCGCTTAGGAGGCGGACGCTCTATCCAGCTGAGCTACGTCCCCACTTATTAAACAGTGTAGCGTTTTAGTCCCTTTTGGCCAATATCTCTTCTGAACTGCATGCCATCAAAGCTGATGTTTTCGACTGCCGCATAGGCATGGTTCAGAGCAGTTTTGAGATCTTGGCCAGAGGCAGTAATGCCAAGAACGCGGCCGCCAGCCGTGACTAAAGCGCCATTGTCGATTCGGGTTCCGGCGTGAAAGACGGTGGCGCCTTTTACTTTTTCGATGCCTTCTATTTCGTCGCCGGTGCGGACTTTGGCCGGGTAGCCGTGAGCAGCCATCACAACACAGGCAGTAGCGCCGTCGCTCAGCTGCAGTTTTGCTAAAGGCAGCTGTCGATTGGTAGCGGCCAGAATGGTTTGCACAAAGCCTCCTTCGATACGGTAGAGCAAGGCCTGTGTTTCCGGGTCTCCAAGGCGTACGTTGTATTCGAGAACCTTGGGGCCATCCGGAGTCATCATCAAGCCGGCGTAGAGGAATCCGCGGAAAGGAGCACCTTCATGTGCCATGCCGCGGAGAGTCTTGAGAATGATGTGTTCGAGGATATGGGCCTTTTGATCGGCGGTCAGGATGCGGTCGTCACAATAGGCGCCCATACCACCGGTGTTGGGGCCTTCGTCGTTATCGAAGATGTTCTTGTGGTCCTGGGTGGGAGGCAGTGGAAGAGCCGTATCGTAGTCGCAGATGGCAATGAAGCTGACTTCTTCACCGCGCCAGAAATCTTCGATCAGCACGCGCGAACCGGCCGCTCCAACCAGCGCGCCAGAGAATAGATCTTCAAGCGCCTGCGTTGCCTCTGCTTTGGACTTGGCAATCACAACACCTTTTCCCGCAGCGAGGCCATCGGCCTTGAGTACGACGGGATAGTCGAAGCGAGCAAGAGCGGCCTTGGCTTGGTCGAGGGAGTCAAAGACCTGGAAACGCGCGGTTGGGATTCCGTGCCGCGCCATAAACTCTTTAGAGAAGGCTTTACTGCCCTCGAGTTGTGCAGCCCGACTGGTGGGCCCAAATACTCGGCGGCCATGAGCCTCGAAGTGATCAACGATACCGGAAACTAGCGGAGCTTCCGGGCCAACGATGGTGAGATCGGCATTCACCAAATTGGCCACCTGCAGGAAAAGCTCGGGTGTTTGTTCTGCCAGCGGGATGCATTCGGCGACTTGAGCGATGCCGGGATTTCCGGGTGTGCAATAGACCTTGTGGCCTTCTTGCGCGCATCGCCAGGCAAT
>JBKJUN010000485.1:0-10718 GCA_046590555.1 Bryobacter sp.
GGGAAGAGAAACTTCTGCTGCAACGTGACTGCATCGTAACGCTTGCCAATGCCAGCAAAGTCGCCCGTTGCGGCATGGCAAGTGCTGCACTTGCCCGCGCCGCTAAAGTACGCGAGTCCCGCTTTTGGGTCACCCGAAAGAATATTTTGAATTTGCAATTCCCCGCCATTGCGCAAGGTCGCGTAGACGCGTTGGTGCAGAAAGTGCGCAAGGTCCCCGGCCTGCGCCGCAGTTAAAGACTTCGCATCGCCGCCGCTTCGCAATGGGTGTCCCTTGGTGAGGAAGGGCGAAACCAGGCTGCCATAACGATCACGCAATACGACCAGTGAGCGGATAAGATCCGAACCGCGTTGGGCAGCCGGTAAAGCCTCGTTGCCACCGCGCGCCTTCTGCCCGTGACATGTGCTGCACTCCGCAGCAAAGAGCGTCTTGCCCCGCTCGGCACCTGCGCTATCCACCAAGTGTGAATCGGCCGCACCGCTCCCCAGCGGCCCTGGGCCTCGTCCGGTAGAAGCAGGTGGGCCACCGCCCCTTGGTCCCGCTGCTGGCGTAGCCCCTGAACCAAAGTGAGTGCTCAGATAATTGATAATCTGGCCCAGTTCAGCGTCGCTCCCCTTGGCTCCGCGCGCCACCATCTGGTTTACTACTGCCGTCCACTGGTCCCGGCTCCGGCCAGCTCCAGTTACAACACTCGGCCCGTGGCAGGCAGAGCCGCAAACCTGCAACATCACAGCGCGTCCCGGTGCGTCCGGCATCGGAGCGCCTCCCGGAGGCTGCCCCAGAAGAAGTGGTGGAATCAGGATCGAAGCAAAGACTACTAAATGACGGGTCATACTCGACCCGTATGATACCCCTACGGCGAGATTGGCGCTCAGATCATCGGATTCGGCCGGGCAAATTGCACCAGAGGCGCGAGCCACCAAAAGCCGCTCTCTTAACGGCAGTGCCCTCAACACTGGCAATTGGCCGATTCCTTTCCCCGCGTTAAGCCATACGCTGCCCTTGAATGGGAATTCCTGGCTCGCCGCTTCAGGGTAGAGCACCGGTTAGTGTAATAAGGTATGCAAAAGCTGCGAATCCGCCAGCGCTGGATGTCCTTGCCCTGGGGCATTATTACTCTTGCTCTCTTTCTCGTCCTTCTGGTGGGAGGCATCTTAGGCACCATTAAATATCCCGATGAGAGACCCAGTGTCCGCCTCATCATCCCGGCCTTCGCCCTCTAGGTTACGTGATTCTCGCCTTGCTTTTCAATTAGCGGACTACCATCGTCACTCCCAAGAGGCTGAGTGTGAGTGTTTGGCCATTGGTGGGGCGGCTTCCCCGCACGTTGGCACGCAACGAAATCCGTCGCTGTTTCTTTCGCAACGTCTCAACCTACGACGAAGGCACTCTGATTGAGACTTAGTACTCTGCTGGTGTCGAGTCGATAAATGGCCAGCAGATCGAAATCTACGCCCCGCACGAGACCGCCGAGCAGGCAGTGCAGGTGGCAAATCAGATTGCAGAAATGCTCAATCAGCAGTTAGAAGAAAATCGCATCGAAGTGTGCGAAGTAGATCGAATCCCCAAGACTACTGAAATCCTCTCTCTTGTCCTGCTGATGACGTTCTGGCTAGCGCTTTTTATCGCTGCTATTTTGCTGGGGGCCAGGTGGAAAGAACGAATGGGATGAAGCCACGGAAAGTTTGAAGCTATTAAAGAGCAGGGTGATGCATGAATCAGAAGATACCCTGGAAGCCGAGGAAGACTTGGCCCTGGCCTTCGAGACGAGGTTTTGATTGTCCTTGTTTGGATTCGAAGTTGAGGAAAGCCTGGCCGTCGCCCCATGCAGCGAAGACGATGTTGGGGCGGCCGTTTAGACCATCACTGACACGAATCGCATAGCGGGCGTTGCCTTTGACGCCGAAGCCCTTCGGGTCGAGGGGATCAAAGACCGGTTCAACTCCCCAGGAGAAGCCGGTGCCGGGAGGAGAAATCCGGGGCGTGGGGTCGGGAACTTTGTCGCCGAGGAACACTTTGAACTTGGAGTTGACCGGGAGGTCGTTGATGAGCTCGAGGATGGTAGTGCGTGAGCGCACGGCTGGATCCTCGGGATCCTTACGGGAGGGGACGGTGAACTTGAGCGAAAGGGCGTTGACGGGGGCGGAGAAATCGGGTAACGAACTGAAGGAATTTGGGCGAAGAATAAAGGAGCTGCCGAAGGTGAATGGCCCAACCGGAGGACTTGGCGGAAAAGGCCATTGGAGCGGTGGTATGAGGCGGGGTGGCTGGATGCCTTGAGATTGACGGGCACCGAAGGTGGGCAGAGTGAGTTTGAGTTCGGGCAGGATGAAGAGTGGAACCAGGACATCTTCAACTGCAAAGAGTATTTGCGAGGTGTTGGGGCCGACAATGCCATCTATTTTGAGCTTGTTAGAGGTCTGGAAGAGGATGACCCGGCTCGTGGTGGCCTTGCCAAAGTCTCCGTCCACTTTGATGGGGGGCAGCCGGCGAATGTGATAGTTGAGGGCGTCCTGAACGGCTCGGACATCGGGGCCCCTCGAACCTGAAGAAAGCAGTTTGGTCATTACAGCTCCTAAAAGCCGAAGCATAGCAGGGTTAGACTATCTGGATGAGAATTATCCTCTTGTTGACCCTTTGTCTTATTGGTAGCCTCAGCGCACAAACGCGGCATGTGCTGAAGGCCACTCCCGATACGGTGATTGTTGGCTACTACGATGCGACTTCAAAGCCTGTGCTTCGAATTCAGCCGAATGACGTCGTTGAGATTGAGACTCTTGGCATTGGGTCGCCAGAAGCATGGGTCAGCGGTGGCGTTCCGGCAGACAAGATCGAACCCGCCCGCGCGGCGATTGCGGCGAAGATGCCAATCCGGGGACATATTCTTACTGGGCCCATTTACATTGAAGGTGCTGAGGCGGGCGATACCCTGGAGCTACAAATCCTGAAGGTGAAGTTGACATACGCTTGGGCTTACAATGCGATGGGGCGCAATGGTGCGTTGGCCGATCAGTTTCCAGAGCCGAAACGGCGAGCGATTCCGATGGATCTGAAGCGCAACTTAGCGCTCTTTGCGCCGGGCGTCGAGATTCCTCTAGCTCCGTTTTTCGGATCGATGGGCGTGGCACCGCCGCCGGTAATGGGGCGAGTTTCGTCTTCGCCGCCTGGAATCTATGCGGGGAATCTGGATAACAAGGAGTTAGTGGCGGGGACTAAGTTATTCATCCCGGTTCACGTACCTGGGGCTCTGTTTCAGACCGGAGATGGACATGCTGGACAGGGCGACGGGGAACTTGATCAGACTGCGCTCGAGACTTCGCTGACAGGAGAGTTCAGGTTTATATTGCATAAGGGCAAAAAGCTCGCCTGGCCGCGCGGGGAGACTCCTACCCACTACATTGCTATGGGCCTCGACCCAGAACTGAATGTGGCGACGAAACTGGCAGTGCAGGAGGCAGTGGACTTCATCAGCGCCGAAAAGGGCTTGTCGAGAGCGGATGCGTATATGTTGGCAAGTTGTGCGGTAGATCTGCACATTACACAACTGGTGGACGGCACCAAGGGCGTACACGCAATGATCCCGAAGAAGATCTTTGTGCCGATAAAGAAGTAGCGCCTATTGCCTAGGCCTGAATCATCTGCTGAATGGACTGCGCCGTGATCTCGCCGTGTGTGGCTACCGCCGCAGGCGTCCCCTTGCGGAAGACGATGATTTGCGGGGAAGCATGCTCAATCCCTGTAGTCTCGGCAATAAAGTTCGACATCGGCCGTTCTTTCTTTACTGAAATCAAATAAACCGGTACCTGCGGGTGGGCCGCTTGGAATTTCTCTACTTGTGAGTTCGCCTTCATGCTGATGATGCAAGTAGGGCTGTGCTTAAAGAGCACTGCCACTTCCTGTGCGCCCAAATGGGCAAAGCCAGCCTCGCCCTCCAAGGGCAGCATCGTCGATTCTTGTCTTTTTTCCCAGAACATTTTGGTGTGTTACCAGTCTACTAGTGTGATGCGGCTCAGCCGCCAAAAGACTCATTCCGCAGCTGGACGGTTAAGGCCGCTTCTCCAGCACCAAAAGCACAAAGGTACCTGGTTTCACTGTCCTTCTCGCCGGCTTGCCCGGCTCTGCCGAGGGCACCATCTCATACTCCGCCGCAGGCAGATAAATTTTCTTCGTCTTGGGATCAAACGCCATCGTCTTCGCGCTCGGCTGCGTCTTCACTGGCCCCGCGTCCTCATATACATGGGCCGACTTCTGGTGAAAGATATTCAGAATCCCCTCCGCGGTCGAAACAAAGACAAGCTTCGAGGACGCATCAAACTCCGCCCAATCCGCGCCGGTCCCAATCGGAAAATGCGCGATCACCTTACCCGAATTCGCATCCATCACAACCATCTTTGGCTCTTTGCGGCAGGAGATAAAAAGCCGTTGTGTTTTGGGGTCGTAAGCCAGCCCCGTCGGCACTTGCGCCACGCCAATCGGGAACCGCTTGATTACCTCAAGCGTCTTCGGATTGAACACAACCACATCATTTGTGTCCTCGCTATTGACATAGATCATGCCGTCTTTGCCGATGATGGCCTGCTCGCCGTCTCCGCCGATCTTCACTGTGCCAACCACCTTGCCCGTCTCGGCATCGATGGCTGTAATGTCGTGCGAACCATGATTATTCGTAAAGACTCGTTTCGACCCAGGATGGAAATAAATCCCGTCAGGCCCGCGGCCCACATCAATCTTTTGGATCACCTGCAAAGTAGCCGGATTAAACATTGACACCTTGTGCTCGGCTCCATTGGTGGTGAATCCATGCTTAAAAGGGGTGGCAATGGCAACACCGTGCACTCCGGGCGTGTCTCCGATCACGCCAATCGGCTTCCCCGTCTTCAAGTCCACCACCTCCACCTGCGTGCCATGAGAGAGGTAAAGTCTCTGAGCGGCTGCATCGAGAGTGATGTAGTCAAAGCTCCCCTTGCCACCTATCGGATGACGCTCAACAACTTGATAACGAGTCTCGGCCAAGGCCAGAGACAAGGCCAGCGAATGCAAGAAAGCGATGCGCACAAAGCGAAGGGTCATTGGTGTTAAATCTCCGCTTCAAGCATACTGCGATCCAAGGGGCGGGCGAGGAGTTCCCATGACCGAAGCGCTTATTACAGGAAATTCAAGCTGCGCAGGCCCCATCTCTGGAAAACCACTCTTTTAGGGCCTATCAACTACAATGCCGATATGTCGGTTGTCAAAGTCTTCTCGTTCCATGAGCGCTTCAAGCTCTGCATGAACGCCGACGCCTTCAACGCCCTCGACGGCATCCAGCAATTGAACACAGCTTCCTGGCCCCCTCGAAAAATCCAGGTCTAATCGATGGGCACCTTCAAACTGTCTGACGCCCAGGAACGCTGGGCTTCAAAGCCACGGCGAGATTGTTCCAGTGTTGAGCGGCGAGAGCTGCTCAGCAGTCAACAAGGTCTGTGTGCCCTCTCAGGGGCTGAAATGGTCTTCGAGTCGCAAAGCCAGAACATGCGGGGAAGTGGCCCCGGCTGCCATCCTTTGTATCCCACCATTGACCACACTGCCCCTGGCACAAAAACGCATGGTTTACAAATCATCAGCCATGGCTTGAACGAAATGAAGGGCCAGCTACCACTCGGTCTTTTCAAGGTTTTGCTTGCTTCTGAGCCTTGGAGAAATCTGATGGAGGCCTGGCGGGATCAGGCACGAAAGAACAGCATGGACATCGAGGCCTTTCGGCGGATCGTCAAAGACTGCATTTGATACCTCAACTTCTAATCGCTGAGGAAGATTGGCAGCAACAAGCCAGATCTCGCGCTTACATCCGCGCTGCTTGGACCGATAGGCTTGTTGAGGACTCCGACTACAAAGACTCGTTAACAGTAGGCAAAACTTACCATTGACGCCACGTTTCAGTAGGATTATTCTTTGATGGTGGTACATGTGGTCCTTCTGTTATTCGGTCCGCCAGGTTGCGGCAAAGGAACTCAATCTCCCCTGCTTAAGGACCGATTGGGCATCCCCGCAATTTCGACCGGCGACATGTTACGTCGCGAAAGCGAGAAGCATTCCGACACCGGCAAGACTATCGACAGCCTCCTGGCTGCTGGTTGTCTGGTACCAGACCAGATGGTGAACCACCTTTTGGAGGCCCGCCTGGCTGAGCCAGACTGCCGTGATGGCTTCCTCATTGATGGCTACCCTCGTACGGTCGAACAAGCCTCTCACCTTCATCAGATCCTCGAAGGCCTTGGCTTCGCTGCCCCAACTCTCGTTCATATGGACGTACCCGACTCGATTTTGATCGACCGTCTCAGTGCCCGTTGGAGTTGCCGCGACTGCGGTGCCATCTACAACCTGCTCAGCAAGCCCCCCCTTCGTAACGGCTTCTGCGACATTGATAGCAATCCCTTGTGGCAGCGCAATGACGACACAGTGGAAACAGCTCATCGCCGGCTCGATGCCTATAAGGCTGTAACCGACCCCGTCCTCGGCTTCTACAAACTTGGTGGCACCGGCAACGTGATCCATGTCAACGCACACCAATCTCCTGATTCCGTCTTTGAAGAAATCAAACTCGCACTGGAAACTGAAGTCTTCAGCCCTGTCAGGCTGCGCCGCAGCTAGGCATCAACGTACTTTGAACTGAAATATGGTCGAGGACTTGTAGGTATTCCCCGGCCTCAGCAACGTGCTCGGGAAATTCGGCTGATTCGGCGAATCTGGAAAATGCTGTGTCTCAAGGCAAAACGCATGTCGCTTTTCCAGCTTCACTCCGCCCTTGCCAACGATGGTTCCATCCAGAAAGTTCGCAGTGTAGAACTGCACTCCAGGTTCTGTCGTCAGCACATCCATCATGCGTCCAGACGCCGGGTCATGAACCTCAACTACAAGCTGTGGAGTAGCGGTGATGCCCTTATCAAAAACGAAGTTATGGTCATAACCGCCACCCATCTTCAACTGCTCATCCTTCTGCTCAATTCTCGATCCGATCGGCGCCGGGGTCATAAAGTCAAATGGTGTTCCTGCCACGGCCTTTAACTCGCCAGTCGGAATCAGTTCCTTGTCCACCGGGGTGAATTTGCTCGCGTTCACCTTCAGGACATGTCCCATTACGTGCTTGCTCGATGTCCCGCCAAGATTGAAATAAGAGTGATTGGTGAGGTTCACAACCGTCGGCTTGTTCGTTGTCGCCGTGTAATCGATATGGAGGGCATTGTTGTCGCTCAAGGTGTAAACAACCTTCACCCTCAGCTCACCCGGAAAACCCTCTTCTTCATCCTTGCTCACGAGTTCCAGCGTCAGCGTATTGCCTGATTGCCGGGCAGCCCAAAACTTCTTGTCAAAGCCTACCAACCCGCCATGTAAGGAGTTCGGTCCATTGTTCGCTGCGAGTTTATAGGTCTTGCCGTCAATCGAGAATTGAGCCTTTCCAATCCGATTGCCATAGCGGCCGACAAGGGCACCAAAATAAGGATGTTCTTTCTTGGCGATATAGTCTTCAGGCTTGTCAAAGCCAATCACCACATCCTCAAGTTTTCCAGCTCGGCCTGGCACCTTAAGCGACATCAAAATGCCGCCATAGTTGGTGATCGTCGCCTCCATTCCCGCCTTGTTTTTCAGGGTAAAAGTCTTAGGCGTCTCAGCCAATAGGCTGGCAACGAACAGGAGGGAAAGCAAAGCAGTCTTCATCGATTTGACTCTATCAAAACTTTCTTGTGCGATGAGCCTGCTAAAAGCTACGTTCACTTCGCTTGACCCCAAAGCTGGCACCCGTAAAGGCAACACCGAAGAAAAGAAGGATGCCGAAGGGGGGCCAAAAGTCCTCGCCCCAGCTCAGACTGGGTTTAATCTCCCATCGGTCTGCCGGTGAGCTAAGAAAGCGATATTCATCCCCGGCTGCCGCCGTCCCCCGGTCGTAAATACCTTGCCAGGGGCCGATGCCGCCGTGCAAAGTTTGCCCTTTCCAATTGAATTCGATTCGATCATAGGGGTGCTCCACCAATGCGGTCAAGGCCTTGGGAGTGATCTCCACATTGGGGATTGGTTTTGTCGTATCGAATGGGAGAGGTGTGCCGATTTTGCTAGCGACAACGGGCTTCCAGGTATTGATTCTCTGGGACATGCCCCAGGCGAAGGCGAAAGATCCGAGCAGCGGCATCAGGCCGAAGGCCAAAAAGACAGTCCAGATACCAAAGCCGTTGAGGAAGGCGAACCGAGCGTGGCGCCTGGAGTCGATGTTGCCGGCCACAAGGCTGGCTATCCCAGTGAGGCCAGCAAAGAAGAATCCAAAAAGCCAGCCAATACCTTTGCCGACTTCTGGATTCGACTCCATCTGATCCATGCGAAGCTCTCTTGCGTTGCCGCGAAGAATGCCAACGCTGTGCTGGGTGCCGGGGCTCCAGCGCTTGAGCTCATCCAGCGCTTCTTCAGGGTATACGGCGCGACCGGGATCTCCTTCCCAAGTGAAGTTTCGCCCAGAGCTATCATCCGCTTTGAGGTCGACGCTAAGTGTATAAAGCGGCTCTTCGTAAGAAGTAGAGTCTGCGCGTCCCCAATCGATTTTCAGCTTGCTGGCAACAACCGATGCCGGGACGACGCGCGTTCGATAAGCAGCCCAAAAGTCCGAAAAGCTGTTCCAGAGGCAGAGTGCAGCGAACAAGAGAAAGGATATGCCGACAACCGGTTTCATCAAAAGGTCCGATCTAGTTTTAGGGCTTCACGCAGTTTCCAATAGTATTCGTTTCGGTCTATCTCCGCGACGCCAAACTGATTGAGATGGGGAGTCCAGTACTGAACATCAAGGAGTTGAAAGTCTTTCTCGCGTAAACGGGCAACCAGGCTTGCGAGTGCGACCTTGGACATATCCCGAACGGTGTGAAACTTCGACTCCGCAAAGAATGCTCCACCAATATGAATCCCGTAAGTGCCCCCGGCGAGTTTGCCGTCGACCCAGACTTCCACTGAGTGCGCATGGCCTTCTCGATGGAGCTGAGAATACACTGCAACGAAACGCTCGGTGATCCAGGTCTCTTCAGGATCATCTTCGCCACGGCTCGCGCAGGCCCGCATCACCGCCTCAAATGCGGTGTCGAAAGTCACCGTGAAGCGCTGCTGTTTGAGAGTTCTGGTGAGGCTGCTGGAGGCGTGAAAGTCTTCCAGTGGCAGTATGCCCCGCTTCTCCGGCAAGTGCCAGGAGTAAACCGGCGCATCCATGTAGCCCATCGGGAAGATCCCTTTGCGATAACCTTCAAGAACCTCGCGCGGATCGAGATGTTCCGTTACGCGAATTACGTCCACTGATTTAGTCTATGAGGTTTGTGATGGCAAATAAGATCCGTTGGGGGGTGCTGGGGAATGCAAAGATCGCCCGGGAGAAGGTGATCCCGGCCATGCAGCTCGGAGCTTACTCCGAGGTTGTGGCCATGGCCTCTCGCAATATCGAGAAAGCAAAGCCTGTCTGCGAGGCCCTCGGTATCGGCACATTGCATGCTTCATATGAAGCTCTGCTGGCAGACCCAAACGTGGATGCCATCTACAATCCCTTGCCGAATGACCTTCACGTATCGTGGTCGGTAAAGGCTGCAGCCGCAGGCAAGCATGTACTTTGCGAGAAGCCGATTGGCCTGACGGCAGCCGAAGCAAAAGAGCTGATCGAAGCTCGAGACAAATATGGCGTCAAGGTAGGCGAAGCATTCATGGCGAAGACTCATCCGCAATGGTTGCGGGCCAAGCAAATCGTTGACTCAGGTGCAATCGGTGACCTCCGGCTGATGACCTGCGTATTCAGTTACTTCAACGTCGACCCCGCCAATATCCGCAACAACGCAGAGATGGGCGGTGGAGCACTGATGGATATCGGCTGCTACCCGGTAACACTCTCGCGGATGATCTTTGGCGGAGAGCCAATGAGCGTGGTGTCGAGCGTGGACCGCGACCCGGCTTTCGGGACTGACCGCCTAACGAGCGCGATCCTCAACTACCGGCAAGGGCAGTGTGTCTTCAGTTGCTCGACGCAATTGAACCCCTATCAGCGGGTGATCCTCTACGGAACCAAGGGCCGTATTGAGATCGAGATTCCCTTCAATGCCCCGCCCGACAAGCCAACTCGAATCTTCGTTGAGCCCGGCGCTGTAGTGGAAGAATTCCCAATTTGCGACCAATACACGATCCAGGGAGATCTCTTTAGCCAGGCCATTCTTGACAATGGACCGGTTCCTGTATCCATTGAGGATGCTTTAGGGAACATGCTGGTAATTGAATCCGTATTCAGGGGAAGTCATGGAACTGCGAATCTCTAATCTCTCTAAGACCTACGCAAACGGCGTTAAGGCACTCGATGATGTCAGCCTTTCAGTGCCGCAGGGAATGTATGGTCTGCTTGGCCAAAACGGTGCGGGCAAGTCGACGCTAATGCGTACGATCGCAACCCTGCAGGAGGCGGACTCTGGTTCAGTGATGCTTGGCGACATTGATGTGCTGAGGCATAAGGACGCCGTCAGGCAGCGGCTCGGTTATCTGCCGCAGGACTTTGGCGTCTACCCGAGGATCTCAGCCGCCGACATGTTAGACCATCTGGCCTTGCTCAAAGGCGTTACAAGCGGCGGCGAGCGCAAAGCGCTGGTAGAGGCGATGCTCCAGAAGGTAAATCTCTTTGAGCACCGCAAGAAAGCCCTCTTGAGCTACTCCGGCGGCATGCGCCAGCGCTTCGGTAT
>JBKJUN010000418.1:0-5238 GCA_046590555.1 Bryobacter sp.
CTCGATTCAATCACGCTTATGCGTTCGCTGGAGCTTAACGGCCTTGCGACGCGGCGGCGGAACGCCGCCAGTTGACGCACTGAATTCTCGACCAGAATTACCGCCGCGTCGACGATCAAGCCAAAGTCAATCGCGCCCAGACTCATCAGGTTCGCGGAGATATTGAAGTAATACATGCCGATAATCGCCGCCAGCATCGATAAAGGGATGGCCGCCGAAACAATCAAACCAGCCCGAAGCTGAAGGAGAAAGAGAAGCAGTACGGCGACAACAATCAGCCCGCCTTCGATCAGGTTCTTTGCCGCCGTCCAAACTGTGCGGTTCACCAGATCGCTGCGATCGTAGACCGGCTGAAGCAATACGCCCTCAGGCATCGTTTTTTGCAGTTCGGCCAGTCTCTCTCGTGCCGCCCTGGCAACCTGGCGGCTGTTCTTCCCTTTCAGCAACATGGCAATTCCGAGTACGGTTTCGCCTTTCGCGTCTTTGGTCACCGCACCCTGTCTGATTTGGGCACCAAAGCCAACGCGGGCCACATTACGGACATAAATTGGAGTGCCCTCGTGCGTGGCAAGCACGACATCTTCAATATCGGAAGGATTTTTGATCAGCCCGATACCGCGAATCAATTGTTGTTCCCCGCCTTTTTCGATATAGGCACCGCCGACGTTTTTGTTGTTCTTCTCGAGCGCGCCGATCACATCGCCAATACTCAGTCGATAAGCAAAGAGCTTGACTGGATTGACTAACACTTCGTATTGCTTCAGTTGACCGCCATAAACATTAACTTCAATCACGCCAGGCACATTTCGAATGACAGGAATCACGTTCCAATCGAGAATGGATCGTAAGTCCATCAGCGAATACCGGCTCTCAAACCCAGGCTTCGATTCCACTGTAAATTGAAAGACTTCTCCCAGTCCGGTGCTAATAGGCGCAAGCTCTGGCTGCACGCCTTCCGGCAAATTCTTTTGCGCTTCGATCAAGCGCTCCAGCACCTGCTGACGGGCGCGCAGGATGTCGATGTGATCCGGAAATGTGATCGTCACCTGCGATAAGCCAAACTTGGAAAGCGACCGGACCTCTTCTTTGTCCGGCAAGCTTCCCATTGCCACTTCAATTGGAAAAGTGACAAACTTCTCCATCTCCTCTGGAGCAAAAGCGGGTGCCATCGCATTGATCTGCACTTGGTTCGTCGTGACATCGGGCACGGCGTCGATCGGCAGTTGAACCGCGCTGTAAATGCCAAAGCACGAGAGCAGTACCGCTAGAATCACGATGAATCCCCGCCATTTGATGCTGGCGCGTACAATACGATCAATCATGCGAGTGCCCTGCTTCGCCGAGTTCAGCTTTGAGGTGCTCTGACTTTAAGACAAAGGAACCGCGTGTGGCTACGGTCTCCCCAGCCTTTATGCCGGTTACAATCTCAATCCATCCCTGCACCTCAACGCCCAAGCGCACCGGGCGAATTTCGAATTCGTTCGGCTCCTCTCGCACAAATACAACATCGCGACCCTCCAGTTTTTGCACGGCTCCGGCCGGAACCATCAACACCTTTCGTTCGCCGCGGCCAGGAAGCTGGATGGTGGCATACATGTCGAGCTTGAGTCTCCTGCCCGGATTCGGAACCTCGCAGCGAATCTTGGGCGCACGGGAATCACGGTCGACAACATCGCTGATATAAGTCACCCGTCCGCGAAACTTTTCATCGGGGTACGCTTCCACTGATACTGTCGCCACGTCGCCAACCTTCACTGAGCTCAAATCCCGCTCGTAAAGATCGGCCTGCACCCAAAGCGTCGATGTATCGACGATCTCGAACAATTGAGTCTCCAACTGAATTGCTTCGCCCTCTGCCGCGTTCATCTTGAGGACGATTCCATCCAGCGGCGATCTGACTGCGACAATGGAAGCCTGTCTTGGAATGGCGCCGCTCCTTTGAGAGGAAAGCGCGTCGATATCGCTCTTTCCGAGACCGAATCGATAGAGCTTTTCATTCCAGAGCGACTGTTCGGCAATTTCGGCTTCAATCGCAGCCTCTGCGTTTTTCGCGTCGGCTTCCCGCTTGTCGAGCTCAGTCTTGGCGATGCCACCCAGTTCGACCAGATTGCGAGCCCTTTCCAGTGCCCTGCTTGCGACCCCGGCCTCTGTTCGAGCCCGTTGCACTTGAGCCGTTCCGCGACGATACTGAGCTACCGCTTCTCCAAGTTCGACATTGTCATAACTGAGCAATTCCTGGCCTTTTCGCACTGCGTCTCCGACTCTGACGCTCACGGTCGATATGCGGCCCCTCGAAAGTGGCCGCAGACGGGCCACTTTCGTCTCGTTTAGTGAAATGGTGCCAGTGGTTTGGATCGTCCTCGACGCGCTACGCTCTTCGGCGGTGGCGAATTCGAATCGATTCGCTTTTTGTTGGTCCAACTCCACAACAACGTGCTCGGCTTTTCCGTCTGCGCCATGATCTCCAGCCCCATGATCCTGGCCCTTATGGTCTTCCGTGTGACCGTCCTTCCTTGCTGCTTTAGCGTCTTTTTTTTCTTCCTTTTCGAGGTCGTGGCCAGCCTCATCGTGCTTCACATCCGTAGCTGGTTTCGAGCCGCAAGCACTCAAAAATATTGCGGAAACGATCACCTTGCAAAATATAAATTTGATCTTCATGGTTTTCCTTTCAAAACCTCAACTCCGGTGGCTCGCTCAAGTTCGACCACGGACAAGTAACGTTCTTTCAGAAGTTCTGTGTAGGTTCGCTGCGCATCGTTGAGCTTTCTCTGTTCGTTGATGAAGTCAAGCAAACGAATTTCGCCTAGTTCGTACACCCCACGAATCACTGTCAGATTTGCGCGGGACTGTTCGAGTACCTGCCTTTCAAAAAGCTGTACCGAGGATCTCGCGGCATCCCATCGCTCAATTGCAGTGCTGACTTCCTGGCTGACAAGCTGTTCCTGGTATTCCCTTCGCAGCTTTACGTTTTGTCTTCTGGCGATAGCGGTTTCAATGTTGCCCTGGTTCTTGTTGCGCCAGGGAAGGTCGATTGTAAGTCCCACCGTTAGAATCGGATCACGATCAGTGATGGGAACCGATATGCCGGGACTGATCGTGATCCGCTGGATGAAGTCGTATGCGTAAGAGAAGCGAGCGGATGCTGTGAGATTGGGCACCGCCATGCTCTTCTCTAGCCGGATGCTTGCTTCGCCGCTTGATTCCAACTGTCTCAATATTTGAATATCGGTGCGGTTTGAGAGCGCGTGCTGCACCGCCTCCGCTGCGATTACGATGGCTGAGGGCGATAGCTCCAGTTTTGATTCAAGGCTCAGTGGCGCTTGTGGGGCCATCCCAGTAAGCGTACGGATCGCTGAGAGAGCTCTTGACCGCTGGTTGGCAAATAGGATGAGATCCGCCCGGACGCGACCGAGCTCCACGTCCAGCAGCGACCGATCCAGTGCTGGAGCTTCTCCTTGCTGCACACGGGCCGATACGACGTTGGCGCTTTGTTCAGTCAATTTCAAAAGCTCCTCGGCCGTCTGCAAATTCCGGCTTGCGGCCAGGGCTTCCACATATGCGCTTTGAACGCTTGCGCGCAGCATCCTTTCCCGCTCACGGATTTCAAATTCGACTACTTTAAAGTCTGATGCAGCTACCTCCAGGCGTCGATCGCGCTTCTTGCCCAACTCGATTAGTTGCGAGTACCCCACGGCACCATCCCAATAGCCGTTGTTTCGCACGATCGCGCCATTGCCTAAGCTGACATCAAGCGTGGGATTGGGACGTAGGCCCGCCTGAAGCCTGGCCCCGGCGGCTTCTGGAATTCTCTGTCGCAGCGCAAGCAACTCCCGGTTCTTTTCCATCGACATAGAGATCGCTTGCTCCATAGTCATTTGGCTGAAAAGCGGAAGAACGGAAATCAAAAAACCAGCTGCAAATCGACGCGCAAAGGCGTCGCCCGAAGGTGGCTGAAAACTCATGGAGATTCATACCTCTGTTTTAAAGATCAAAGTTTTGGGAAGGAAATTCGGAGCCTGGACTGTCCAGGCTCAAGGAGAACGGAGTATGGAAACCCGAAATTAGGCCCGGGGTGGGCGAAAAGTTGAAGGAGGGATACCGAAAGACGCTGTGGAGGTTGACACACAAACATCGCCTAATACAGTTCGGCGAACCGCGAGTTCTATACAATTCGCGAGAGCAAGCGAACCAGTGCAAAAAGGGCAATGATCAAAATCTAAGGCAAGGGATTCCCCCGTGACGATTGTGCCGGACGAAGTTCCCTCTTGCACAGAGCCTTTATGCTCAATTGCATTCTTCGCGCGATGGTGGTCTCCGCATACGCTATGCCAGTTGCAGTATGCCAGCGATGCCAAAACGGCAACCGCCGCGATGTGCCTAAACCAAGCCATGATCGAGTGTAGCGGAATGTCAAACTGTTTGCAAGTCGTTGAAACAAAAGGTAATGGAAACGCGCTATCACCAATGAGAATATGGGTCTGCAGGTGAACGGGCGGCAAACCCCCTTGAGTTGTGCTGATAAAGGCAATAAACTTCCAGCGTGTCGTTAGGCAAAGGCACCAGACCCGTCACTATGCAAAGGCACTCTCCCATTTACGGCCCAGATTTTCCGAAAAACGCAAAGGGACGGGTCAACTTCAAATGGATCGACGCCCGCATCTGAGTCGTCTGGGCCAGCACCACAAAGACTCTCAGCGACCGCACTCCCAACGCCAACCGGCAACCCCACCGTTCCTGCCGCATGGGTAAGCTGGTACGAAGTCCCTAAAACAACGACTTCCTTCAACTCGACCGGAAGCGCATCGGCGTCAACCCCATCCTACTCCAACCTCTTTCCACTTTCGCAACCCAACATTGAGCCTGGAGAGGTTCACAGGTATTTTCAGATTTCTTTTGCCCATAACCCAATCATTCCATTCAAAACTCGCAAGCCCAAAACATTAAGCTCGCCTCCCCACCTGCTAACTTCTGCTCAGGAGAATTCCAATGAACAATGAACAGACTGAAGAACAGAAAATTGCCAACGACCCCTCGACCGTGGAGACACCACGCAAGAAAACCATGACCGAAGCCGCCCTCGAGGCCAACCGCCGCAATGCCCAGAAGTCCACCGGCCCCCGTACGTCCGCCGGCAAGGCCCGCTCCGCCTCCAATGCCTTCCAGCATGGCCTCTACTCCATGCGCAGCTTCACTCACCTCCTCGGCGACCCCAATCTCGTCGTCACCGTCGAGCACAAC
>JBKJUN010000547.1:0-24563 GCA_046590555.1 Bryobacter sp.
GCCGGGGGCTTGGGCAACGACAGAGCCATCGGGATTTGGGGTGTAGTTATAACGACTTGTGACCTGGGTTACAAGTCCAAGAATAGCGGCCGTGGCGTCATTGAATGATGTACGCGAGCCGGCATTTATGCGGTTGTTGCCGAGGGCGGCGTCAGTCCAGGGAGCGCTGAGAATCGCGCCTGAGGCTGTCATCCACGAAGAGTTGATGGTGGAACCGAAGAAGCTGTTGGCGTAGTTGGAACGATCGTTCTGGAAAACGCGGATGCTTCCTCCGAATTGGATGTTATGCTTGCCCTTTGTCCAGGTGAAGTCCTGGGTGAAGTTGTATGTAGGGGAGAAGCGGCGGAAAGAACGGACCAGACCGACCGGGTTGTCTAGACCTCGGAAGCTGGTGATCGCGAAGTTACCGTTACCGGAAGTTTCAAGACCCTGGCGGGTGAGGCCCCAACGAGTGGAGGAGATCAACGAATTGTTGATGGTGGAATCCCAGCCGATGGCGATGCCCTTCGAGTTATTGAGGTCGACTGAATTCGGTGCGCCGCCCTGGAACTGAGGAGCATTGGCTTCGTTGTCGTTCTGTAACTGACCGCGGGCGAAGATGCGGTTTTTGTCGTTTATGACATAGTCGATCTTGGCGACGTAGGTGGTGTAGCGCCGGGCGAGTGGCGAGTTGAAACGAAAGCCTGCGGTGTTGATGCCATCACCGGCAGTGAAGTCGTTGGGAGCTGGATAGCCTTTGAGAACAGCGAGAGCAGCCGCATTTAAAGAGCCGGCGCCTGCAATCTTGCTGACGAGCTCTGTGCCGGGGACAGATACGCGAGTTCCGCCGACGCTGAGGTAATCAACTTGGCCGTTGCGCATATTTTCACGCGGTACAAGACGGATGACAGACTGTTCGAGGCGATCCCTCTGCCCTTCCCAGTTGGCGAAGTAGAAGAGCTTGTTCTTGATGGCCGGGCCACCGAGGCGACCGCCGAAGGTGTTGCGGTTGAGCTTAGGAGTGGGGAGGCCGATACCCTGGGCGTTTGTGGTCAGGTTGTTGAAGAAAGTGTTCGAGTTGAACATCTTGTTGCGGACAAACCAGTAGGCGGCACCGTGAAGCTGGTTGGTACCTGAACGGGTGATCAGGGTGATCTGCGCACCGGAGCCACGCGAAGAATCGGCGTTGGCGTTAGAAGTGGTAACGCGGAATTCCTGAACCGAGTCGAGAGTGACACGGAGCGCACCGTTGAAGGGCTCGCGGGTCTGCTGGTTGTTGATGTCCACGCCGTCGAGAGTCAAGTTGGACTGGTCGCTCTTGCCGCCGTTGACTACGCCACCGCGGTCGGTGCCCACATTAGAGCCACCATTGACGCTGTCTGCGTCGCCGATGTAGGAGATGCCGGGCTGCAGTGAGAGGATACGGTCTGCGCGGCGGCCTTCAAAAGGCAACTGAGTGATCTGTTTGGTGCCGAAGGAGTTTCCTACCGTGGCGTCTACAGTGTTGAGCTGAATGCCTTCGGCAGAGATTTCGATCGTTTGGGCGACTGCGCCGACGGTTTCAAAACTGAGGTTGAGAGTTGAAGGTGTGTTGACGAGCAGGCGAATCTGCTGCACTGAGATGTCTGAGAAACCTTGCTTCTTTGCAAGGAGACGATATGTTCCTGGCGAGAGGGCCGGGAAGGTATATTTGCCTTCTGCATCGGTTGTACCTTCGCGTTTGGTGTTGTTGTCGACATTGGTAAGCGAAATCGTTGTACCGGGAACCGAAGCCCCTGTGGGATCAACAATTGCGCCTGAGAGTGAAGTGAGAGACTGACTATAGGCAGGCATGCCCAAGCAGACCGCTAGCGAGAGAGCGACTAGAGTCCTGTTCATTTTTGAAATTCCTTTCCCCTGTTTTGGAACGGTGGTAACCGACCCAATGCTTCTGGTTTAACAGAATATAAGCAGAATCGCAACCGTATCGAAGTAGATTGACTTATAGAAAAAATGAATAGATTGTAAGGGTTAGGCTGTGGAAATCTCGCTCAGGATGGCCAGGGCCTCGTCTTTAGGTGCTTTGGCACGTGTCACTTGGCGTCCAATGACAAGGTAGGAAGCACCATCGGCGATGGCCTGGGCTGGGGTGGCAATTCGCTTTTGGTCGCCCGCGTCTTTGCCGGGCGAGCGCACTCCTGGGGTAACAAGGACTTTATCCGGGCCGGTGAGGCTGCGGACGGCTCTGGCTTCGAGGGGAGAGCAGACGAAGCCATCGATGCCTGCTGCGATTCCCTGCTGGACGCGCTGGCGGACTAGCGCCCCGACGGAGGTTCCTTCGGGGTAGCCGAGGTCGACCAGATCTTCCTCGCTGAGGCTTGTGAGTACCGTTACTCCCAGAAGTTGGAGCGCGGATTGACCCTTGCCGGCCACTGCGGCTGCCATCACCTGAGGGTAGGCGTGGACTGTAAGAAGGTGGACGCCGAGATCTGCGGCGCGGCTGACGGCGCGCTTGACGGTTTCCGGGATGTCGTGGAACTTGAGGTCAAGAAAGACCTTCTTGTTGCGAGCAAGGACATCCTTGACGATCGAGTTACCTTCGGCGGAGTACAGCTCCAATCCAATTTTGTAGAAATCGACGCTGTCTTCGAGCTGATCGATGAGATTGAGGGCTTGCACGCCGGTTTCGACATCGAGCGCAACAATGATGGGGTTGTAATTCAAAGTACCCAGAGGGCTTTGTCCTTTCTTTCACTGACTTCGCCAACGATGGTGGCCGATATCGATTCTAATAGGCGGCGTGTATCCGACGGCGGCAGCGAGATGAGCAGCCCACCGCTGGTTTGCGGGTCGTAGAGGAGGGTGAGAAGGTTGGGGTCGACTGTGGAATCGACATGAACGTCGATGGAGGCGAAATTTCGATTGTTGTTGAGACCGCCTGGGATCGCCCCGGCAGCGATGGCTTCGAGTGCTCCTGGGAGCGTCGGGATTGCGTTTGAGTCGATGCAGAGGGTTACGTTTGAGGCGAGGGCGAGTTCGCGGGCGTGCCCGAGAAAGCCGAAGCCGGTGATGTCGGTGACGCCGTGGACGTCGAAGGGGTCCATTGCTTCGGCGGCGGCCCGGTTGAGGGTGAGCATCGAGCGGGTGGCCGCAGCGACGTGGTCTGGGTGGGCGAGGCCTCGCTTGAGTGCTGTGGCGATGACGCCGGTGCCTAGTGGCTTGGTGAGGACCAGCATGTCGCCGGGCTTTGCGTGGGCATTGGCGCGGAAGCGGGTGGGGTGGACGAGGCCAGTTACGGAATAGCCGAATTTCACAGTGTCGTCGGCGACGGAGTGGCCGCCGAGCAGGGCGCAGTTGGCCTCCTGCATCTTGGAGGAGCCGCCGGCGAGGATGGCCGTGAGGACTTCGATGTCGTCCTTGGCCGGGTAACAGAGGATTGAGAGCGCAGTAATCGGTTTGCCGCCCATAGCGTATACGTCGCTGAGGGAGTTGGCGGCGGCGATGGCGCCGAATTCGAAGGGGTCGTCGACGATGGGGGTGAAGAAGTCTAAAGTCTGGACAAGGGCGCAGTCCTCCGAGAGCTTATAGACCCCGGCATCGTCGGAGGTTTCAAAGCCTAGGAGTACGTTCGGATTATCGGCACGCGGTAGCGTGGCGAGCGCTTGCGCCAGGACCCCCGGCGCGAGTTTAGACGCTCAACCGGCGGCTTTGGCGTGGGCCGTAAGGCGAGTTTCCATGCAGATCCTATGTTAGCGTCGAAGGCATGTTGCTCCGCATTGCGTTGCTGTTATTTGTTGCGGCTGGGCTCTGGGCTGACCGGGTTCATCGAGTCGCTAAAGCAGTAGATCGAGATAGTCTGGCGGCCAGAGGCTTTCGAGTGGTTGAGCCGCTGGGAGATGGGGAGTGGATTGTTTCCGTTGAGAGCAATTCCGCTGCAGCGAGCTTCGCCTCACCCTTGCCTCTGAACAAGAAAATCAGCGAAGAACTGCGCGACGGCAAGGCTCCGCTGTGGGCACAAGTAAAGGTGCGTGGGGAAGATGCGCTGGAACTGATCGTCTACTTTCACAAAGACGTTTCTGCCGATGAGGCGCAGTGGGAAATGGATCGCCTGGGGGCGCAACTGGTAGATCGCAGCGATTACTTTGAACGCCTGACGGTGAAGCTGCGAGCCTTGGATTTAATGGAGCTGGCCGCGATGGATTGGGTTCGATTTATCGAGCCGGTCTTTCCTCCGTTTGTGAGAAACAGCAATGCCGAGAGTGCCGCCCAGATCAAGGTGAAAGATTTGCAGGAGCAGCTTGGTCTGGATGGCCGTGGGGCGAAGGTGGCAATCGTCGACGATCTGGTGGACGCACACATCGAGTTTGGCGACCGGCTGAAGCAAGTGCGGACTGGCAACGGATCGATTCACGGGACGCATGTGGCGGGCACGGTTGCGGCGGCTGGTTCGGGCGATGTCCGGTTGCGGGGGATGGCCCCGGCGGCCAAACTGGTGTCGTTTTCTTTCAACACGGTGTCTGAGGGCATTACTGCGAATCTGAACGCCAAGCTGAATGAACAGGCTGACCTGGCGCAGAATTCCTGGGGAGCTGTGGTGGAAGAGGATTCAGGCAATTGCAGCTTCTTTAGCTCCTACACGTCTTTTGAACGCGAGATGGATCGCATCGTCTATGAGCAGAAGTTCCCGATCGTATTTTCCGTTGGCAACAATCGGGATCAATATGACTGCGCAATGTTTGCGCGAGCTGGCTTCTATACTTTGCCTCCTCCTACCAATGCCAAGAACCTGATCACGGTTGGAGCAGTGGACCGGGGAAATGCCATTAGCGAGTTTTCCAGTTTTGGACCGAGCCGGGATGGCCGGATCAAGCCGGATCTGGTGGCGCTTGGTGTGGACGTGCTTTCGACTTCGACCCGAAATACGACGCGTACGCTTTCTGGCACTTCGATGTCAGCGCCGGCGATTTCAGGGCTTGCGGCTCTGTTGATCGACCGCTACCGCAGCAAGCATGGCAAGGCTCCAGCGCCGGAATTATTGCGGGCCTTCCTGCTGAATACTGCCAATGACCTGGGGAATCCGGGGCCTGACTATAGTTACGGATTTGGCGTCCCTGATGGAGTGAAGGCTGTAAAAGCCATTGATGAAGATACGTGGAAGACTGATAGTCTGCGGGCATCCGAGACCAAGGAGTTTGAGTTTGAAGTTGGGGCTGTGCCCGCGCTGCGGGTAATGCTGGCCTGGACGGATCCGCCGGCTGCTGCAGGCCGTACGCAACAGTTGATGAACGATCTTGACTTGAGCCTGGTTGGCCCTGATGGGCAGACGCGGTTGCCCTTTACGCTCGACCCGCTGCGGGCAGAAGCCGATGCCGTTGCCGGTGTCAATACTCGCGACAATGTCGAGCAAGTGGTAGTGGATCAGCCTCAGCCCGGCAAGTGGAAGATTGTTGTTAAATCGAAGGAGCTGAGTGTCGCACCGCAGGATTATGCGATCACCTGGACGACGGAGGCCAACCTGCGTCCGCCTTGTTCAACGACTGTGTTTCCGGCAACACTTACGATGCCAGAGAAGGCATCGACTATTTCTATCCAAGTGGCGAGGTCAAGCACTTGTGAGCCTTGGGCTGTGGTGGATGCGCCAGCCTGGCTAAGTGCTGGAGAGCCTTCGAACAACCTCGCGAGTGGAGTGGTAAAGCTGCGGACGACTGGGAATGAGTCTGGCCAGCAGCGAAGCGCTTCACTTCTTGTGGGCGGTAAACGGGTAGCGGTTCGGCAGAACACGAAGTGTGTGTCGCAACGGATTACGCCGGGTACGGATGTGAGTTCGAGCCTGGTTACGAGCGACTGTTTACTAGAGGGTGCCTTGCGGACTTATCTGGTCAAGGAATATACGTTTGACGCAGAGGCTGGGCAACGGCTGACGATTGAGGCGAGTTCGCGCGTGATTGACGCTTATGTCTTCCTTTATGGCCCAGGCAATCTGTATCTCGGTGAGGACGACGATAGTGGCGGTGGATTGAATTCCCGGCTGCCGGCGACGGGTAGTCTGGTGCTGCCCCTCAAGGGGACTTATCGCATTGTGCTGACAACCGCTATTGCCAATCAGGTGGGGAGCTTCACTTTGAGTGTCCGGCTGGAGGCTGGCACTGGCAATACCGGATCTTTGCCGAAGGTTATTTCTGCCTGTCCTTTAGAGCAGGAAGGCGAACTGAGTGGCAATTCGAACAAGACCGGCAGGCGTGGCGATCTTCACAACACCGATGTTTATTTGTTTGAGGGCCGGCTTGGGGCCAGAGTTCGTTTGAGCGTAACTGAGTCTAGCTTTGACAGCGTGATGTATCTGATCGGCCCGAATGGGGCGACACTGGCCTTTGAGGATGATACCGATGGCAAGCAGCCGTTGATCGAGACTAGTCTCACAGCCAACGGAATTTACAGGCTTGAAGTGAGTAGTTATGCCCCGTTTGTCAGCGGTCGATACAAGATGCAGGCGAGCGGGTGTAGCGAATGGAGTGCGCGCTAGTCTGGATCGGACTCAAGGGAATCTTCGTCTATGTTTTCGGCATGCGTTGAGTAGCGGCGCAAGACCTTGAGTGAGTTTCCGGCAGAGTAGCCAGCGGTGCGAAGCCGGCGAAAGGCTGAGGCGAAGTTCTTTTGTTCGCCCAGAAATTCAGGAAGGTTCTTACCTCGGAACTTGCGGGCCAGATAGTCTTCGATGAGCGCGATTTCGTCGGTACCGGAAAACGTGGTGGCAACTGCAACTTTAGCCATCTCGGAAGAGATGCGTTTCTTGTTGAGGTCGCGCAGGACACGCTGCTGACCGAAGCCCTGATTCTCTTTACGGGCGCTGGCGTAGGCTTCGGCATAACGGGTGTCATCGAGTGCGCCGTATTCGGTGAGTTTTGCGAGCACGATGTCGATGTCTTCCGGGTTGAGCGCCTTCAGGCGAAGCTTCTGGCGCATCTCGCCACTGGACATGGCCCGTTGCGCGACCAGCATCGCGGCATAGTGCTGAAGCGCTTGGCCATCTACACGCTTTGGAGGTTTCCCAAACGACACGATTGGAGCTTAGCATGTACACTGAAGGCAGTAGTTCCCCTAAGGAGGTATCCAGTAATGGAAGACAGAAATAACCTGCCCTATTTTTTCCTGGGCGTTGGAGTTGGCTTGGCTGTGGGGCTGCTCTTTGCACCCAAGTCAGGTGAAGAAACCCGCGCTCTGTTGAAGGGGCGAGCCGATGAAGGCCGCGATTTCGTCAAGCGCAAGAGCGGTGAAGTTCGCGAAACCGCAACTGATTTCGTCGAGCGCGGACGTGAAGCCGTGCTTCGGCAACGCGAGCAGGTAGCTGCAGCAGTAGAAGCGGGCCGCCAGGCTTATCGCGAAGCCCATGGTAGCTACCCACCTGAGTCTGAAGGAGTATAGAGTCTTTCAGCTATCCAGCCGATAGATTTTTAGAGAAAACCGGAATGGCGGATTCGACAATGCAAACCATCTTGATCGTCCTGATTGTTTTTGTTGCCCTCTGTGCGTTATCGCAGTTGGGGCAATTCTTGACATTGATAAGCCTGTACAAAAAGGTGCGGGAGATCCATGAAGAGGCACGGCCTTTGCTTGGCAAAGCAGAAGCGACGCTCGATTCCGCCAAACTGGCTCTGGATGATGGCCGTAAACAGATGCTCGAGATCTCCAAACGCACCAACGAAATCCTGGATACAACACAGATGCAACTCACCAAAATCGATGCTGTTGTCACCGATGCCAGCGACCGGGCCAAGGTACAACTGGAACGGATGGAAATGGTGGTTGGTGATACTGTAGATAAAGTTCAGAGTCTGGTGCACACAACGCAGGAAGGGCTTCTCAGGCCTTTGCGTGAGGTGAGCGCGCTGACGACAGGGGTGAAGAGCGCCTTTGGCTTCTTGTTCAAGAGCCGCCGGCCGACCGTCGTGCATGCAACGCAGGACGAAGAGATGTTTATCTGAAGCATGGTTGACTGCTGTAAACCATGATTGATATCCATAGTCACGTCCTTTACGGAATGGACGATGGGTCTCCCGATATCGAAGTGAGTATTGAGATGTTGCGCATGGCCGGTAGGCATGGCACAACAGACATTGTGGCCAGCCCACATGCCAATCTTGAGTATCGTTTCGACCCGGATTTGATTGCTGAACGGAAGGCTGCGCTTGAAGAGCGCAACGACAGCGGGGTGAAAGTGCATCTGGGGTGTGACTTTCATTTGCAATACGAAAACATTGCCGATGCGTTGAAGAATCCTCGCAAGTATACGATTGCGAACGGGCCTTATCTGTTGGTCGAGTTTTCAGACCTTTTGATTTTCAAGACGACTTCGAAGATCTTTGGCGATTTGCTTTCTGTAGGGATGATCCCTGTGATCACGCATCCGGAGCGCAATATGTTGCTGCAGATGCGGATCAAGGAATTGGCCGAGTGGGTGGAGATGGGTTGCTCGATCCAAGTGACTGGGCAGAGCCTTGAAGGGGTGTTTGGGAGCAAAGCGCGGGCCTTCAGCGAGAAACTGATGGATGAAGGGATGGTCCATTTTATTGCGAGTGATGCGCACGATTTGCGCCGTAGGCCACCGGTAATGGACAGCGCCTTTAAGCTGGTAGAGAAGAAGTGGGGCGAAGAAACAGCCAAGTACCTCTTTGTGGAAAATCCGGGTGCAGTATTGAGTGGGGACAAGCTGGTTGGGGCTTCAAAACCGCGCAAAAAAAGTTTCTTCTCCTTCTTCAGTTAGAACTTTCAAAATTGTCTCCCTATTGTCGATATGGGCAATGTGGCAGATACCAGTTTTTCGATCCAGGCACTAGAGAGAGTCTTTGCGGAAAGCCCGAAGCTTGGGCACGAGCAACTACAGTTGTGGAGACTCGATCATCATGCCGATTTCTTGCGACAGGCGATCGAACTTCTCGAATCCGGGCAGGGCAATAGTTTTTCTCAAATCGTCTTGAAGCTTTTGAGGCAGGATTTCTCCAGCCTGAAGCAGCTTATTGCTACGGCAGATCTGTTAAGTCTTGATGAATCGATTCGCATGCTCCGGGTGGCGAGCAAGAATGATGCTGGATATCAGAATCAGCTGGTTTTAAATGTAAAGTCTGAGATCGATCTTTCCGGCGCCTGGATTGCCAAACAGGAACTGACTCGGGTACTTGAGATTTTGTCCAAGGCAGTGGATGCAGAGCATCTGGATGGCATACTTATGCTTCTGAGCGAGCATCCAAACCCGAAGTTACGGTCAAAAGTGGCGATGCTGGCCGGCTCGCTGCTTCGCCAACAGCCCAAATGTGTTGCGTTGCTCAAGGATGCTGACCCGAGAGTGAGGGCCAACGCCATCGCCTCGTTGTGGGGACTTCGCGATACAGAATCGATTCAGACCTTTAAGAAAGCCAGTCTTGATTCTTACCATCGCATGATTGCCAACGGGCTCTATGGCCTATATCAGGCTGGGGAGATCTCTTCGGTGCGAGGGATTCTCAAACTGGTGCGGGACGCCGATCTGGATCGGCAATTGGCTGGAAGCTGGTTGATTGGTCAGACGGCGGATCCGCGCTTCCTGGCTGTGATTGAGGAATATCTTGCAGTAAAGACTGGGCGCGTTAAGCTGGCGCTGCTGAAGGCGTCAAGGAACATCAAGCAGCGGCTTAGTGATCTTCAGGCAAAGCCCGCGCTGGGTATGGAGTTAGTGTCTTTTGACCGGTTGGAAAAAGGCCGGGTAAGGGCCAGTATTCTGCTGTGCCGGGCGGATGGAAGCCGTTTCGCCTCCAATGAGCTTGTGGCGACGCAAGTGATCCTGAAAGATGGAGATCTGCGCGTCGATCAATTTCACTTCGAGGCGCGAGGGAGTAAAGAAGCCACTCACAGTGTTTTTCTAATCCCTCAGCGGTCTTCCGCTGCCAAGAGCTTTCATGGGCAGATGGAACAAGGCATGGAGTTGGCTATCTCGAACAAGCGTGCCTTCGATTTATGGTCTATTCAGAAATACAATACACAAACCAGCAGTGCGCAGGCCGAGCCTACCTTGATCGACTTTTCTGTGAATGCTGAGAGTTTAGCGAAAGACCAACTGAAGGATTTAGATGGTGCCTCAGCGAGCCTTGCAGAAGGGGTTGAATTGGCAATCAGTTCATTTCCTGCCTCTTCTGGCCGTAGACATCTGGTGCTGGTTCTCGACCCGGATCTAGAGAATGACTTTGAGGTGCCGGCGCATTGGCCTTCATTACTTGAAAAGCAGAGTGTGGTTCTTTATGTTGTCTGCTGTGGTGAGCTTAGCGAGAGGACAGCGCAGTCTTTATGGCAGATTTGCTCTGCCCGCCGCGGTGCTTATCTTGAATCGAAGGTGGAATCGAAAATACCGGCTGCATTGGGACGATTGGCATCGGCTCTGCCTGGATATTTTTATCTGACTTATCTTCTTGGGCGATCCCTGCCAAACCCGGATTCACTGCAACGCGTATCGATCGAAGTGCTGCCGCCTGATGGCTACGGCCGCATCATTATCCAGGAAAATGGCGAACTCGTTGCCGATGAAGGGCCCGGGCTGGCTGACATATAGACACTGAAGGCTAAACTGGGAACGTGAGATGGATTCGCGTACTTTCATGTCTGTTAGTTCTGTGTCCTGAGCTTTTCAGCCAGGCAACGGTTGCTGCTTCTCGCCTCAAATTGGGTGATCTGAGCCGGGTGCTCAGAGAGGCCAGTCTTGATCCAGAGGCTTGCTTCCGTGTCCGCGAATTCGCTTATCGCCGCAATGAAGTCCGGCTCTTCCTGACTGAAGGAGTGCTGATTTTCCGCAAGCCCATAAACGGCATCCGGACGGGTGCCGTCTTTGTAGCGAGCGAAGAGCTTGAGGATGCCGAGATCCTGCTGATTCCGCCCAACCGGATGGAACGACGATCCCTGGCGAGCTTCACCGGAGAGCCCAATCTAGCCGAACATTTTCGGGCTGCGGTTTTTCTGTTTACCGACGGTACGGGCGAGAAATGGATAGAAGAGCTCAATCGCAGCGAGACGGCAAAGCGCAGTCCCGAGCGCGGAGTGCTGGTGGCCGAGAAGTGGAACGATGTAGTTCGTAATCTCAGCGATAGCCTTGAGACACGCCTGCTCGAAGATCTCAGTAATGGCGGTGGGCCCGGAAAGGGCTGTTTCTTTGCGGCTCTGTCGGGACGCAAGCTCGGAAATTTCGATATCTATTTCGATCCTCGCGGCCGCGAGGAATTGCTGGTGGGTCAGCTCGAGAATTTCGAGGGCCGCAATCGCTACAACTTCTGGGCGCATTTTGAACCAAAGCGGACTCAACCTCGCGTTGTGCCCGGGCCGGTTGCGAAGATTGAGCGCTTTGAGGTGAAGGCTGTGATTGCCGAGGATCTGCAATTTAGCGCCACCATTCGTATGACCTTGCGTTCGAACCAAAACGGCCTGAGTGTTTTGCCGGTGGATCTTTCCCCTCGGTTGAGGGTGAAGGCCGCGCGATGGAATGGTGAGCCTGTTGAGGTTTTTCAGCGCGATGCACTGCGGGCCAATCTGCTGCGGAATGGCGATTCTGAAGGATTGCTCCTGCAGCCAGCGCAGCCGTTGAAGTTGGGTGAGACTGGAGTGCTTGAGATCGAAGAAGAGGGTAATATTTTCTTCCGCGCAGGCAACGGAGTTTTGTATCTTGCAACCAGGGCCAGTTGGTTTCCGCAAATGCAGTTTCAGGCGGCTCCCTTCGAGGCGAGCTTTGAGCATTCCAGGCTGCTCACTCTGGTGTGTCCTGGAGATCGCAAAGAAAGCACAAAGAACGATCACAAGTTAACTACCTGCAAGGTGGATAAACCGCTGCGGCTCTTTGGTTTTAACCTCGGGGCCTTTGAATCGACTTCGGTCAAGCGAGGGGGCTTTGAGGTAGAGGTTTACGCGAACAAGACGCTGGAGACTGCGCTGGTGAACCGTCCCACCCAGATCATGGTTTCACCTTCGCCTGCGCCCGGTCAAAGGCGGCGACTTGACTTCCCCGTTGTCATCAATTCGCCTCCTTCTCCTCTGGTCGACCCTTTGTCGCGCATGCCTGCGATGGCCGAAGAGCTTGCCGGGGCGATGGAATTTTTCAGCTCGATCTTTGGTCCGCCGCCTTTGACCCGCGTAGTTGCTGCGCCGATCCCAGGCTCTTTCGGACAGGGTTTCCCGGGCTTTCTATATTTATCGACGCTAGCCTACCTTGAGGACCGCAATCTGCCTGTGACAGAACGGGCAGAGTGGCAAGGCCGTTATTTCCGTGAAATTCTCACGGCTCATGAACTTGCACACCAATGGTGGGGCAACCATGTTGGTTTTGAGAATTATCGCGATGAATGGCTGGGGGAGGCCCTTGCCAATTATTCGGCGCTGCTCTATTTGGAAAAACGACGCGGGGTGAAGCCCGTTGAGACGGTACTTGAAGAGTACAAGCGTCGGCTGATTTTTGAAGGCAAAGACGGCAAGGGTCTTGATTCGGCCGGGCCGCTGGTCTTTGGCATGCGCTTGCGCTATTCCGATCCGGTGGCCTGGCACGCGGTTACCTACGGGAAGAGTACCTGGGTGCTGCACATGCTGCGCAACCGGCTTGGGGATACCGCCTTTCTCAAGATGCTGGCACAACTGGTGAAAGACTATGCCGGAAAAGCCATGACCACCGAGGACTTGCGGCGAGCTGCTGCTGCCATGCTGCCCAAGGATGGGCCAGATCGTGAACTGGTGAATTTCTTTGAGACCTGGGTCTATGGCACCGGAGTGCCACATCTTGAGTTGACGACTACGCTCAAAGGGGTTGCCCCACGGAAGGTGCTGGAAGTCCGACTAAAGCAGACGCTGGTGCCTGAAGACTTTGCTCTTGATGTACCGGTAGAGATCCAGTTGCCGCGCGGGCAGAAGTCTATCCGGTGGATGCGGAGCGGCCCGGAAGACGATGTTCTTGAACTTCCTGTGACGGGTGCTGTGCCGCCAAAGCTTGTGTTGGATCCGCGCGGATCTATCATCAAGCGCTAGCGCGGGGTATCCTTGAGTCTGGATGGAATCACCCGTACAGGAATCGCCCGAAGTCCGGGCCACACGCGTTTCGATCATTATTATTTCCCAGCATCAGAATCAGCTCCTGCGACCGGCACTGAGTGCACTGGCCGCTCGCTCCGAGCCAGAACTCAGTGAGGTGCTTGTTGTCGACTGCGGCAGCCGCGATGGAAGCGCTCGTCTTGATGATGAGTTTGAGGGGATCACGATCCTTAGACTGCCTCATAACTTCGGGTGGACCAAGGCTGTCAATATCGCTACACGCACCGCCAAGGGTGAATATCTTTTGCTGTTGCCGAATGGTTGCCAGGTGGGCCCAGATTCGATTCAGCAGATGTTGAGTGCGCTTGAGGCCGATCCCCAAGCCGGGGCAGTGTGTCCGGCAGGAGAATTCTTTGCGTTGCCCAAGCCCGGCGATACCACTTTGGCCAAGGGCATCGAGTACCCCTTTGATCAGCCGGTGCTGCTGCCCAAGCTGGCGCTAGTGAGTATGAACTATCTACCCGACAGATATGGCCAATACTATGGCGATCTTGAGTTGTTCTACAAGATGAAGGAAGCGGGAAAGCGAATTCTGGTTTTGAAGGATCTAGTGCTGCCGCGGGAAAGAGCTGCTCAGGAAATGATCAGCCCCGAGATGGATGAAGCCGACCGGATGAATGGCCTGGGAGCCTTCTATTCGAAGAACTACGGATTCATGGCTGGCTTCGGATTCTGGTTGTCTCAGACCGCAAAAGCCTTCTTTTCTTTCCGTCTAGGGCTGGCGGGAAAACTCTTAGGCGGATCTAAGGTGGATGGACTATAAAGATTTCGTCCGTTGATCCGATCTTCCCCTTGAGGATCTTCATAGATGGACGCAATGCTCTGGTTGTTTTTGCCTTTGTTTGTCGCTGCCGGGTCGGCCCTGCTGGCCTACATCATCATGCAGTCGAAGCTGGAAGTAGCGATTTCCAAAGAACGTGAGACTATGGCCGAGGCTCGGGCTGCAATTGCAATGCATGCCAAGACGCTCGAAGAAACGATCAAGGCGACTGAAGAACGCGCCCGCCGTCAGGCCCTTGATGACTTTCTCGCCGATTTTCGCGTAGAAGAACGTCACTACTCCCGCGAGAGCAAGAGCCTCTTTCTCAATCGCAAGTCGATGGTTCTCCAGGAACGCCTCTTTTTCCGCAACATTCCACTCAGCAACTGGGTAGAGCACGAGATGGTGGTTGAAGATGGTGGCGACTTGCAGAAACTGGCCAAGGCCTGCAGCGTCTTTAGCGCCCGCAGCATGTCTGGTGACAGCCCTGCTTCCGCAATTCCGCAGTTGGCTGGTGTAGGAGGCGCAGTGCCAGTATCTGCGTTGCCTGGTGGCTCTGCCAAGTTGCTCTCCATGGATTCGCCACAACCCCGCCGCAAAGGCATCGCCGGCTGATTCCGGTAGGCTACACTGAAGGCTAAAGGGGCTTTTGTTAGCCTAGTCAGCCATCCATGCCTGCCGTATCCATTCACACCTCTATCGCCGAAGAAATCCTTGCACTAAAAAGGGAACGGAAGGCGATCATCCTCGCCCACCACTACCAGGATTCTGAGATTCAGGAACTGGCCGATGTGATCGGCGACAGCCTTGAACTTGCGCGTAAGGCCAAACAGTTTGAAGGCGAAGTGATTGTGTTTTGTGGCGTCTGGTTCATGGCTGAAACAGCCAAGCTACTCAACCCCGAGCGTATCGTTGTTGTGCCTGACAAGAATGCCGGTTGCAGTTTGGTGGATAGCTGCCCTGCCGATCAGCTTCGGGCTTTCAAGCAACGTTACCCTGACCATGTCATCGTCAGCTACATCAATACTTCTGCTGCCGTGAAGGCTGAGAGCGACATTATCTGCACTTCTCGCAATGCCGTCCAGGTAGTGAATTCGATCCCCGCCGAAAAGCCGATCCTCTTTTGCCCTGACATCAACCTGGGCAATTATGTAAAACAACAGACTGGCCGTCAAAACATGAAGATCTGGCAGGGTGCCTGCATCGTGCACGCTACCTTTGCCGCACGTAAGTTAACCGCAGCCAGACTTGAGCACCCAACGGCTCTTGTGGCAGCCCACCCGGAATGCCCTGCCGAAGTGCTGGCGATGGCTGACTACATTGGTTCTACTTCTGCTCTGATCGAGCACTGCGTCAAGAGCGATGTTCCAGAGTGGATCATCATGACCGAGAGCGGCGTCCGGCATTCACTCGAAAAGGGTGCCCCGTCCAAGAAGTTCTACTTTGTACCGAACGAAAACTGCAACTGCAGCGAGTGCCCATACATGCGCATGAATACGCTTGAGAAGCTGCGTGATTGCCTCGAAACACTGGAGCCACGGCTGGAACTTCCGGCGTCCATGATGGAACGCGCCAGATTGCCAATCGAGCGCATGCTCGCGCTCTAGGAAAGGATTTCGTGCAAGCACCACTTGTTGATCGCTTCGGCCGTCTGCACGACAATCTCCGGATTAGTGTCACGGACCGGTGCAATATTCGCTGCTTCTACTGCATGCCTGAAGAGGGCGGCCAGTATGCCCCGAAGCATGAAATTCTAAGCTTTGAAGAGATGGCCAGGTTTACCCGTGTGGCTGTTGGGCTCGGTGTACGCAAGCTGCGCATTACCGGTGGCGAACCGCTGGCCCGCAAAGATCTACACAAGCTCATCGCGATGCTCACTGAAATTGAGGGTATCGAAGACATCGCGCTCACAACCAATGCCGTGTTGCTAGGTGCACAGGCGAAGGCTCTTTACGCGGCCGGCTTGCGCCGCCTCAATATTCACCTCGACACGCTGGATCGCCAGCGGTTTCGCGAGATCACCCGGCGAGATGAATTGCCACGTGTGCTGGAAGGCATCGACATTGCCCAGTCACTCGGCTTCGGGCCGATCAAGCTCAATGCAGTAGCAGTGAAAGGTGTGACTGAAGCTGACATTCTGCCGATGGCTCACTACGGTCGCGAGCGCGGGATCGAGGTTCGCTTCATCGAGTTCATGCCTCTCGATAGCCAGGGCATCTGGGACAAGACGCAGGTCCTGACGATGGACCAGATTCTAGATCAGTTGCGTGCCGAATTTGGCGAACTCGATGTAGTCCCCGATCAGGACGAGCGGGCACCTGCAACCGAGTTTCGCTATCGCGATGGCAAGGGCCATATTGGCTTTATCGCGAGTGTCAGCAAGCCTTTTTGTCTCAACTGCAATCGCATCCGCCTTACGTCGGACGGCAAACTGCGATATTGCCTTTTTGCTGTAGAAGAGATGGATGTACGAGCACTGCTCAGGGCTGGGGATGATGCCGGTGTTGCCGCTGCGATTCGCGAAAACCTGATGCGCAAATGGATCGGCCACGAAATTGGGGCCACTCAGTTTGTGCCTCCGCCGCGGCCTATGTACGCCATCGGCGGCTAGCTGCGTTTGAGAAAGCGAAACGTTAAGGAGTAATCGCTATCGTTCGGTATGGGTTGCGCCCGGCCTGTGAGCGGTATTCAGCTGAGCGAGGTGCATCTTAGACGTGTTCGTCAGAGTGCACCAGCCATACGCCGGCACAAGCTACCGTCGCGCCCAAGATGCTGATTGCAGCGGGAATTTCGTTAAAGAAAATCCAGGCCACCAGGAATGTAAGCGGCCCGATTAGAAGCAACGATGCGGATGCCTTGGCGACCGGTAATTTACTAAAGGCATGACCCCAGAGACCGTAGGCCAGAGCGCCCGGCCCGACCGCGAGAAACCCGATAGTGACAAGGTGTCGAAACGCTACCTGTTGAGTTGAGACGATGAGGTTGGGGGCGAAAGGGATCATCGCAAGTGCCCCTGCTGAGAAACTGATTGCCGTGATGCCGAGTGAATCGTAGCGCTTCATCAGCGGCTTTTGCGCGATCGTGCCCATGCTGAAGATCAAGGCGGCCATTAGCAAAAGCCCGACGCCGAGGTTCCATTCCAGGCGTCCGCCCGATTCACCCATCGCGATCAGCGCTGCGCCAGCTAGAGCGACACCGAGGCCGGTCCATGTGCGCCATTTCGGACGATGCTTGAGGATGAAAACCGAGAGCACAGTTGCAAAGATTGGCATCGTGTCTACCAGCACGCTGGCTGGGCCCGAGCTTACTGTCTTGATGCC
Source organism: Bryobacter sp. (assembly GCA_046590555.1). Classification (GTDB taxonomy): domain Bacteria; phylum Acidobacteriota; class Terriglobia; order Bryobacterales; family Bryobacteraceae; genus Bryobacter. The sequence continues at coordinate 17,125 of JBKJUN010000547.1, forward strand.
GTGTGTCGAGAAGAGTTGATAGCCGGTGACACAGCAGAATCCGCTGAACGCCGTGATCCAAAAATCGCGGCCGCGCGGGAGTTCTTTTCCCTTCCATAACCACACACCCATCAGGATGATTGCCGCCATGCCGAAGCGCAGGGTGAGGATGACCTCCAGAGGAACTTCACCCATCATTGCCCGGATGAGCGGAAAGGTGAGCGACCACAGAATCAGTGCGATCGAAAGCGAGACGAGGGCTCCGCGATTGTGCATAATGCATCGTATCAAATTGTATACATGTATACAATATCCAGCGGGTTATGATGGTTGGAATGCCTGAACGAATTGCCACGCCGCAATTGAAGTATCGGACCGCCCCGGAAGTCGTAGCCGAATACATTAGAGACGCCATTTACCGGAACGAATTGCTGCCAGGGCAGCAACTGCAGCAGGAAGAACTGGCCATAAAATTCGGGATCAGCCGAATCCCTGTGCGAGATGCTTTGCGTCAGTTGCAGGGTGAGGGACTGGTGGATCTTTACCCGAATCGTGGGGCCTTCGTCTCGAACCCTGGCGTAGAAGAATTGCGCGAAGTCTTCGAACTGCGGATCCTGCTCGAAACCTACGCATTACGATTGGCCGTTCCGAATTTCAACAAACAGGAATTTGAGTTGTGTTCGAGTTTGCTGACCCATCTGGAGAGCGTCGCCAATCGCGCGGATTGGTCGCGAATTGATCAAGCTTTTCATGCCGCGCTATACGCACCCTGCAAGCAGTCACGCACGCTTACATTGATCGATAATCTCAGGGGCAGTGTGAATCGCTTCTACTTCCTGTACCTCTCTCCCGAGAGCTACGGGCCTGATTGCTTGCGTGAACACAGACAGATTCTCAAAGCTTGTCAGAAGCGCGATGCAGAGGCCGCTGCGGGTTTTCTCGAAGCTCATTTGAGACGATCACTGGCTGAAGTAGAAAGCGTCAGCGCTGCTGGTGAGTGATCGCCTGTTAGGCAAACAGGTCGAAGGGATAAGCCCCCGGGATCCTCTTGATCCATCGAGAGTGAAAGCGGGTCATGTCCACGTGGCTCTTGGGCACACGAGGGAATTCAGGATCTGAATTTTCTTCTCCGAATGCATTTTCAAAGAGAAAGATGGATTGGAATTTACCTTGGCGAATGTCTTCTAGAACGCGGGCTTCGCTGAGCTGACCTGCCTCAACCAACCGGCGATAAATCAGCGGTTCTAATCCGATTCGGCGGTTGAAGTGAACGAGCGAGTTTGAGTCGGCCGAGAGCACCGGGCTTGGCTTGACAAAGAAGGGTTTGAGTTCTTCGAGTTGCACTCGAAACTTCTGTTCGCCCTCGATTCTATCCAGTGGAAGAATCAAGATCGTAATCCAGCTCTTGCTCCCTACAGAATAAAGGTTAGAAGGGCTAAAGGCGAAGACGCTCTTCGCCCTTCTCGTCGTAGTACTTCAATTCCAGATTCAATCGGCGGACCTGAGGGTCCTCATCAGTACAACCGATGATTTGAGTAAACATAAAAAGCCCGCCGGGGTTGCCGGCGGGCTCTCTGTTCAGCTTGATGCTGGGCTACTGTTTAGTAGTCCATCTCGGGGCCGTGGCCACCGCCGCCGGAAGGAGCGGACTTCTTCTCGGGGATCTCGCAGATCATGGCTTCGGTCGTCAGCATGAGGCCGCTGATCGAAGCGCTGTTCTGCAGGGCGGAACGAGTCACTTTGGCCGGGTCGATGACGCCGGCGGCAACGAGGTCTTCAAAGACGCCAGTGGCGGCATTGAAACCAAAATTGGCTTCGTTGTTCGCCTTGATCTTCTCGACGATCGTGGCACCTTCGAAACCGGCGTTGCCGGAGATCTGACGCACAGGCTCTTCGCAAGCGCGCTTGATCACGTTGACACCGATGGCTTCGTCGCCTTCGAGCTTGAGGTTGTTGAGAGCAGCCGAGGCGCGGAGCAGCGAAACGCCGCCACCAGCCACGATGCCTTCTTCAACGGCCGCACGGGTTGCATGCAGCGCGTCTTCAACACGAGCCTTCTTTTCCTTCATCTCGGTTTCGGTGGCGGCACCGACCTTGATGATTGCCACACCGCCAGCGAGCTTGGCGAGGCGCTCCTGCAGCTTTTCGCGATCATAGTCCGAAGTGGTTTCTTCGATCTGAGCGCGGAGTTGCTTGATGCGGCCTTCGATGGCCTTGGCATCGCCAGCACCGTCGATGATGGTGGTGTTGTCCTTGTCGATCACCATCCGCTTGGCGCGGCCGAGATCTTCGAGCTTGACACCTTCGAGCTTGATACCGGTTTCTTCCATGATGGACTTGCCACCGGTGAGAATGCCGATGTCCTCGAGCATTGCCTTGCGGCGATCACCGAAGCCGGGTGCCTTGACGGCGGCGACGTTCAGTGTGCCACGCAGCTTGTTGACTACGAGGGTTGCGAGGGCTTCGCCTTCGACTTCTTCCGCGATGATCACGAGCGGGCTGCCGGAACGGGCAATCTGCTCGAGCAAGGGGAGAAGGTCCTTCATGTTGCTGATCTTCTTCTCGTGGATCAGGATGTAGGGGTTTTCCATCGCGCATTCCATGCGGTCCGGATCGGAGATGAAGTAGGGGCTGAGGTAGCCACGGTCAAACTGCATGCCTTCGACGGTCTGCAGTTCGGTGTGCATGGTCTTCGACTCTTCAACGGTGATGACACCGTCCTTGCCGACCTTCTTCATCGCTTCGGCAATCGTGTTGCCGATTTCGGTGTCGCCGTTGGCGGAGATGGTGCCGATCTGAGCGATCTTTTCGTCGGAAGTGACCTTGACAGCCTGCTTCTCGATTTCCTTGACCACTACTTCGACAGCCTTGTCGATGCCGCGCTTGAGTGCCATCGGATTGGCACCGGCGGCGACATGCTTTACACCCTCACGGAAGATGCTCTGAGCAAGGATGGTTGCGGTGGTGGTACCGTCGCCGGCGACGTCGCTGGTCTTCGATGCCACTTCGCGGACCATCTGTGCGCCCATGTTCTCGAGCGGATCACGGAGTTCGACTTCCTTGGCGACGGTGACGCCGTCCTTGGTAATCGTCGGACCGCCGAACTTTTTTTCAAGAACGACGTTGCGGCCCTTGGGGCCCAGGGTGACTTTAACTGCGTCAGCCAATTGGTTCACACCGCGCAGGATTGCCTGCCGGCTGTTTTCAGCGTAAATAATCTGTTTTGCGGCCATGGTTTGGGTTCCTCTTATTCCTTACTTTTCGAGAATGCCGAGGACTTCGTCTTCGCGCATGATCATGTATTCTTCATTGTTCAGCTTGATGTCTGAACCGGAATACTTGCCGAAAAGGATGCGGTCGCCTGGCTTAACATCCAAGGCAACAACTTTACCGTCTTCAAGGCGCTTGCCCTTGCCGACAGCAACTACTTCCCCTTCTTGGGGCTTTTCTTTAGCAGAATCGGGAATGTACAGGCCATTCACCATGTCTACTTCATTTTCCAGGCGCTTGACCACAATGCGGTCGTATAGCGGGCGGATGTTCATCGTGGACAACCTCCATCGATTGTTGATTTAAGTTTATGCAGGCACCAGAAGCGCCTTCACCACCATAGAATTAGCACACTCAGCCCGAGACTGCTAAAAAAATAATGTAAGTCATTGATAAATAAGGAAATAAAATTTCACTTCGGAGAGCGTGCAACCAACAAAATTGTTCATCGGAGCAGAAAACCTTAGTGCTTGCTGCTAAGATTCATGCATGCGATTCTTAATTTGCCTTCCAATTCTTGCTTCTCTTGTCTCGGGGCAAACAGTTTCTGAATTGTTGACCGGGAAGCTGAAAGCCCAGATTGAGGCCTATGATGCGCGGATGGAAGGGGTGTTGGGTGTAGCGGTGATCGACCTCAAAACGGCTAAACGTTGGAGCTATCACGGCAAGACTTTGTTTCCCCAGGCCAGCGCCATCAAGATTCCGATTTTGATCGAGATGTTCCGGTTGAGGGAAGAAGGCAAGCTGCGTTTTGACGAAATGGTTCGCATCGAGCCTCACGAAGTGGTTGGCGGGAGTGGTGTTTTGCAAAAGCGGCTCAAGCATGGGGCGATCACGGTCTCGATTGAAGAACTGGTTCGCGAGATGATCGCTTCGTCGGACAATACGGCGACCAACTGGTGCATCCGGCGGGCGGGCATGGCGAATGTGAACCATACGATCTCGAAGCTGGGTTTTCTCTCCACCCGCCTGCAACGGGTGATGATCGATCAGGCGGCCGCATCACGGGACGAGGAGAACATTTCAACACCGGAAGAGATGGCTGAGATGGCGAAGCTGATTTTTGACGCGAAGGCGGTGAATGCGAAGGCAAGTGGCGAGATGATCGCGATGATGAAACTGGTGAAGGCCGACATGCGCAAAGGAGTACCGCCGGAAGTAGAGGTGGCGTCGAAGGTGGGTGCAATGACGGGGGTGCGTACAGAGACAGGGATCATCTATCTGCAGGGTCGGCCCTTTGTGCTCGCCGTGATGGGTACTTATCTCAAGGAACCCCAATCGCCGGTGGAAGCAATTACCCGGCTCGTGTTCGAACACTTTCAGAAACTTGCGCAAGGGAACATTTATGGCAATCTTGGCGTACGCTAAATAGCATGTCACTCAAGGGAAAACGCATTGCGGTGCTGGTGGATCAGTTGTATCAGGAAATGGAAGTCTGGTATCCGTATTATCGGCTGAAGGAGGCCGGTGCCGAGGTGTATCTGGTAGGGGCCGAAGCGGGCAAAACTTATGCCAGCAAGGTGGGCTACCCGGCTGTGGCCGAAAAGAGCTACAGCGACTTGAAGCCGGAAGAATATGACGGTGTGATTGCCCCCGGAGGCTTTGCCCCGGATTACATCCGCCGGCATCCCGCCGCCACGACCTTCGTTCACGAAATCGACAAGGCGGGAAAGCTGGTGGCAGCCATCTGCCACGGCCCCTGGGTGCTCTGCTCGTCGCGCATGTTGCAGGGCCGCAAGGCTACCAGTTTTTTCGCGATCAAAGACGACGTGATCCATGCCGGTGCCGAGTGGGTAGACTTCGAGGTAGTCGTCGACAAGAACCTGGTGACCTCGCGTAAGCCGGACGATTTGCCCGCATTCTGCATCGCCTGCATTGATGTGCTGTCGCGCCAATAGGACACGATGACCGAAACTGTCATTGCAGTAAAAGGTCTGAAGAAGAGTTATGGCGCGGTGGATGCAGTGCGTGGCATCGACTTTGAGGTGAAGGCCGGAGAAGTACTTGGCTTGCTCGGTCCGAATGGGGCGGGGAAGACCACGACGGTAGAAATTCTGGAGGGGATCCGAACGCGCAGCTCGGGCGAGGTGAGAGTGCTGGGCTTTGATCCCGAGCGCGAGGCGAAGCAATTGAAGGAGCGCATTGGCGTTTGTCTGCAGGCAAATAAGTTGCCGGACAAGATGAAAGTGAGCGAGGCTCTGGATCTCTTTTCCTCTTTCTACCAGCGGAATATAGAAAAGGGCAAGCTGCTTTCCCGCCTGCAACTGGAAGAGAAAAAGAACGCCTATTACGGGACGCTCTCGGGTGGACAAAAGCAGCGGGTGGCGATCGCACTGGCCCTGGTGAATGATCCACAAGTAGTGTTTTTTGACGAGCCCACGACGGGCCTCGACCCACAGGTTCGTCTCGAAATCCACAAGCTGATTGAAGAGCTCAAGCAGGATCAGCGGACGATCATTCTCACCACGCACTACATTGAAGAGGCGGAGCGGCTTTGCGACCGGGTGGCGATCATCGACGAGGGACGGATCATCGCCGAGGGGACGCCGCGCGAGATTCAGTCGAAGACGCTGGGCACGACAAAAATCGAGATTCATCTTGAGTCGGCCATTGCCGGTGAAACGCTGCCGGAAGACACGATTTTGAGTGAAGACCGCAGAACGCTTACGACTTCGAGCGCGCATGCCGCGAAGACCGTCGTGGAGCTTGTGAAGTGGATTGACGCTAATGGTTTGGGCATGACCGACATCAGCCTGAAGAAACCGACGCTGGAAGATGTGTTCCTTGAACTTACGGGTAAGAGGCTAAGAGATTAGCTCATGAAACCCTACCTGGCGCACATCTTGTCCAACCTGCAATTGACCATGCGGGAACGTAGCGTCTTTTTTTTCAACTATGCATTTCCGCTTGGATTTTTCTTCCTGTTTGCGACGCTCACTCGAGCGAAGGAAACGAACACGATAGCGGCGGTATTGACCAGTGTCCTCACGATCGGATTGTTGGGAAATGGATTTTTTGGTGGCGGGATACGCGCCGTTTCCGATCGTGAGGCCGGGATCCTGCGGCGCTTCAAAGTGGCACCGCCAGGGGCATTGCCAATTCTTGTGAGCAGCATGATTGTCGGTGTGTTGCAGTATCTTCCGGTTGTGGTCCTGATGCTTGTGTTGAGCATTCTGCAATACGGAATGCAATGGCCGGCCAATTGGCTGAGCTTCTTCGTCTTTGTGATCATCGCCAATTTCGCAATGCGCAGCCTGGGCGGCATCGTTGCGTCGGTGGCGAACAGTATGGCCGAGAGTCAGATTATCATCCAGTGCCTTTACTTTCCGATGATGATGTTGAGCGGTGCGACCATACCGATTTCCATACTGCCGGAGTGGGCGCAGAGTCTGGTGCAATTTGTCCCCGCGACGCATATGGTGAGTGGTTTGCAGGGCATTCTGCTCAAGCGGGAATCGTTGCTTGATAACTGGAAGCCTGCAGTGGCGCTGCTTGTGACAACGCTGGTTTGCACTCTCATTTCGCTGAAGATATTCCGCTGGGAAAAGGACGAGAAATTACCCCTGCGGGCAAAGGCCTGGGTGTTGGTGGTGCTCGCGCCATTTTTTGTAATCGGTGCATGGAATCTTCAGAGCAGGGAAAACATCACCAAGAGCAGGATTCTGAATCGCGAACTCGCCCGCAAGCAAACCATACTGATCAAGAACGTGCGTGTTTTTACCGCAACTGGTTTGGTGATCGAAAGCGGCAGTGTACTGGTCAGGGACGGCAAGATCTCAGAGATATTTACTGGTGCCGCGCCCGAGGGCAAAGCGCTGAATGCTCTTGAGATTGAAGCCGCCGGCAAGACCCTGTTGCCGGGCCTGATCGACATGCATGTGCATTTGGGCGCTCCCGGCGGCACATATGAAGACCCGAAAAAATATCAGGATTTATCGCTGACGGAGAAGCGTTTGAAATCTTATCTCTTTTCTGGCGTGACCAGCGTCAAGAGCGCGGGCGACTGGGTGGATTCGACTCTCACACTCCGTAACAGGGGCCGGAGTGGCGAGATTCTGAACGCGGAACTTTACACGGTGGGACCGTTGTTTACCGCTGCGGGTGGACACCCTACGCAGATGCTGAAGTATTTGCCGGGGAACATGCAAGCCATCGGCGAATCGCAATTCGTGCGCGTCCCGAAGACCGAA
>JBKJUN010000763.1:0-16055 GCA_046590555.1 Bryobacter sp.
GTTGTTGCGCCCGGGCCGCTTTGACCGCCGCGTGGTGGTGGGCCGGCCGGACGTGAAGGGCCGCGAACAGATTCTGAAGGTACACACGAAGAAGATTCCGTTGTCTGACGACGTGGAATTAAGCGTGATTGCCCGTGGTTGCCCCGGATTTGCCGGTGCCGATCTGGCGAACCTGGTGAACGAAGCGGCGTTGATTGCCGCGCGCCAGAATCGCAAGGTTGTGGCGATGACTGACTTTGAAGTAGCCAAGGATAAGGTGATGATGGGTGTCGAGCGGCGCTCGATGTTTATCACCGAAGAAGAGAAGAAGCATACGGCTTATCACGAGGCTGGTCATGCTCTGGTGGGTGCGTTGCTGCCGAATTCCGATCCGGTTCATAAGGTGTCCATCATCCCTCGCGGCATGGCGCTGGGCGTGACGATGTATCTGCCGACGCAGGATCGCAACGATATCAGCAAGGAACAGTGCGAAGCGCAGATTGCTACAGCGATGGCTGGGCGTGTTGCGGATGAGACCTTCCTGGGCTTGAAGACGGCTGGAGCATCAAACGATATCGAGCGTGCTACGGAGATGGCTCGCCGGATGGTTTGCGAGTGGGGTATGAGCAAGCTTGGACCTCTGAGCTTTGGCAAGAAAGAAGAGCAGATATTTCTTGGCCGCGAAATTGCCCAGCATCGCGATTATTCGGAGTCGACGGCAGTTTCGATCGACGGCGAAGTGCGTGGGTTGGTGGAGCAAGGCTATCAGGTCGCCAAGACTTTGATCGAAGGCAATCGGGATGCCGTAATCCGCATTGCTGAGGCTTTGCTTGAGCGTGAGATTCTGGATGGCGCTGAAGTGCTAAAGCTGATTGCCGGAGAAGAGCTGCCGACTTCGTCGCGCTCGACCTCCAACAACAAGCCGAATAATACTGACGGCCAGACGCAGCAGGTTTTGCGCCCGGATACGGCGATTCGACCCAATCAGGGCCTGACCCCTGGATCGAGCCCCGCATAAAGCTGTGGCTTTAATCCCGCCCTTTCGGGCTTATCTATTTGATGTTGATGGTACGTTACTAGACTCCGCCCCCGATATATGTGGGGCGGTTTCTAGCGTTTTGAGCCGTACTTCGCGCCCCGGTGTGCCGTATGCCTACCTGAGAACCTTTATTGGCCGGCATCTTGTGGATCTGTTTAGTGAGTTGTTTCCTGAAGCGTCGCCCGAGCAGGTTGAGGCCTGGATCCAGGAATATCGCGAGATCTATGTGTCGCGGGGGCATACAGAAACTGTGCTTTATCCTGGGGTAGCCGAAACGCTCGACAAACTGGGTGGGCTCAAGACTACGGCGACAACCAAGAGCACGCTGACTGCAACGAACGTGCTGACGAAGTTTGGGTTAATTGAGCACTTTCAGCATGTGCAGGGGACAGATGGTTTCCCTAGTAAGCCGAAGCCTGAGGTGTTGATTCGGGCTATGCGAGGGCTTGGCGTAGGGCCTGAAGATTGTTTGATGATTGGGGATTCGCTGCCCGATATTGTGGCTGCGCGGGCGGCGGGGGTGAAGGTTTGCGCTGTTAGTTACGGGTACGGGAAGCCGGAAGAATTAAGGGCTTGTGAGCCAGATTATTGGCTGGATGAGTTGTCGGGGTTGATTGCTGGATGAGCTGGATTGGGGAGCGAGTTTGGGGTGATAGAAGTAGGCGTGTTCTTCTTTTTGGCGAAGATCCTGGATGGGGTGAATTCCTGCAGTAGCGAAGATGTGATGCCAAACATGATGGAGTTGTTGCCAGCCTGAATGCCCTGTGCGGACCACTTTTCATTTGGCGTGTAACGGGTGGAGACAATCCCTGCTGCATAGCCGCCAGCGAAGGACGGCCAATTGAAGACTTTCTTGCCTTTTTGATCGAAGGTGACGAAGTTGAAGGCGATCGCGTGACCGATGCGGGGCAAGATGCCGGTACACTTGCACTGGATGTAGCGTATCTCGTAGTGGGAGAGCGCGGCTAAGCCTTGGGTGGCGGCGTCCTGAAGGGAGTAGGTCAAGAAGATGGTGGCATTGCGCTTGCCGTAGGCGGCCCAGCCCTGGCCATAGTCGCGTGGGGAATTGGAGAGGTGATTGTTGGTGGCGGTGAGAGTAGAGCGGAGATAGGCGCCAGGGCTTAAGAAAAGGCCGCGCCAGAGGACGCGCATACGCTCCTCGTTGGTGGGTGTGCTCCAAGGGAGATCGCGAGGAACCCGGGTGCCTACCAGCATGTCCGATTGGCTTGGTTTGGTGATGTTTGCTGAATCCTGCGCTAGCAGGGCGCAGGGCAAAAGAGCAAGCCAGAGGAATTTAGAGAACAAAGTGAACTCCACTCATAGTAGCCGTGTTGAGCTATAAAGAGTGCGACGCTCCCAGTACGGGGCTAGTTACTAGCCTCAATAGGGGACAGGATTGAAACGTCTTTCGACACTTTTTTCTTCCTGAATCGGAGCAGTTTGCTGGGGGTGAACTCTTGCAGGAGCGAAGAGACAAATCCAAATGCCATGGCGCTGTTTCCGATTTGGATGCCCTGAGCGGACCACTTCTGGTTTGGCGTGTAGCCTGTGGAGAGCATACCAACGCTGTAGCTACCGACGATGTTGGGCCAGTTGACTACAGTTTTGCCTTCACGATTGTAGGTGACCAGATTGAACCATAGGGCGTGGCCAATGCGGGGTAGGACTTTTGTGCATTTGCACTGGATATAACGCATTTCATAGCCGACACTTGCGGCCAGACCTTCAGAAGCGACATCCTGCAAGGAGTACGTAGCGAAGCTGTTGATGTTTCGCTTGGTGTAGGCACCCCAGCCCTGGCCGAAGTCTATTGGCTTGTTGTTGAGATGGGTAGAAGTGGCAGTGAAGGTGGAACGGATGTAGGCACCGGGGCTTAGGGCGAGACCACGCCAGAGGACGCGCAGGCGTTCTTCTTTGGTTGGCGTGCTCCAGGTTATGCCGCGCGGGACACGGGTGCCAAGCAACAGGTCAGCCTGGCTTGGATTGGTGATGTTTGCGGAATCCTGAGCGTACAAGGAAATTGCCAGCAAATATAGGGGGAGTAATAAAAACACGGAAATCCTGAGTTGAGTTATTTTCGCCTGAGGACGCGTTTGACCTCCGGGCCGAATTCGCGAAAGACGTTGAAGAGAACTCCGAAGTAGAGTTGCGAATTACCAGCCTGAAGGCCTTGGGCACTCCATTTGTAGTCCTTAACCCAACTGGTTGAGACCATGCCTACACCGTAGGCACCGACGAACTTCGGCCAATCAAACACTTTTTTTCCTTCTTTGTTGAACGTGAGGAAATTCATTTTGAAGGCGTAGCCGAGGCGAGCACCCGCGCCGGCGCACTTGCAGCGGACGTAGCGAGGTTCGTAGCCAGCGGCGGCAGAAAGCCCTGCTTCGACTGAATCCTGCATTGTGAAGGTAACGAAGCGTTGGCCCACGCGCTGGCCGTAGCCCTTGAGTCCTTGTTGCCATGAAGCGGGTTTGTCGTTGAGTTGGTCGCCAGCCGCCGATCCGAAGGCACGGAAATAAGCACCGGGGTTAGCGAAGGTTTTGTCGCGGTAGATTTGCCAACGCTGCTCCGAGGTGACGGTCTTCCATTCGATCTCTTTAGGGAGGACGGTGGACGATTGAGCCAAGACGAGAGTTGGCAGGAAAAGTGCGGCTAGACAGCAGCGGCTAAAAAAGATCATCTCTAGTAATGACGTCTAGAAACAGAATTAGCTGCATAAATTTGATTAAGATATGCTGAAGCCATGACACGTCGGCAAATGCTCGCGTTTGCTGCGGCAGTGCCAGGGATCCGCCCGGCATTGAAGGCTCAAACTGGACGATTCCGTACTTCTCTTGCTGAGTGGAGCCTGCACAAGTCGATTCGTTCACAAATGATGACGAATCTGGAGTTCCCACAGATTGCCAAGGAGCAATTTGGGATTAGTGGAATTGAATTTGTGAATACGCTTTGGGAGGCACCAACGCAGTATTACCTTGCCCGATTGAAGGCCAATATGAAAAAGTTTGGCGTTGAGGGTGTGCTGATCATGTGCGACGGCGAAGGAAGCATGGGCCATTCCGAGCAGAAGGAGCGACTTAAGGCGGCTGATCTGCATCGAAAATGGGTAGACTATGCCGCTGAGCTAGGTTGTCACGCGATCCGCATGAACATGTATGCGGAGAAGGAAGCTAAGACCGAGGGGGAGATTGGCGAATTCCTAAAGTGCTGCCAAGAGAGTTTTACGCGTATTTGTGAGTACGCCCAGCAAAGCGGGATTAATGTGGCAATTGAGAATCATGGTGGGCTGTCTTCGAATCCAGAAATCCTGGTCCAGTTGATGAAGTTGGTAAAGCTGCCGAATTTTGGAATTTTGCCTGATTTTGGGAATTTCCCAAAAGGTGTCGATAAGCATGAAGCAGTGGCCAAGCTGATGCCTTATGCCAAAGCGATAAGTTTTAAGTGCTTTGAGTTTGGTGCCGATGGAAAGGAAACGACGATCGATATGGAACGGATGATGCAGATTGTGGCGAAGGCTGGCTACGGAGAAGGTGGCAAGCCGAACTGGATCGGCATCGAGTATGAAGGCGCCCGGATGACGGAGTTTATGGGTGTTCAGGCGGCGAAACGCTTTCTGGACCGCTATTCCGTCTAAGGGAATCTCGGAAATAGTAATACTATTACCAAATAAGAGGCAGGGCTTTTTCGGGCGGTAAATGAGAGTTGGCCGCTGATACAATAAGAACGAGTTGAAAGACTCAGCCTTCCTGGGAGAAACACATAGTGAAGCGAACTGGATCTGATGACGCGCTCCGGTGCTCTTTTTGTCATAAGAGCCAGGATGTTGTCGGCAAACTAATATCGTCGCCGAGCGACTATCCGCGGGCATACATCTGCGATGAATGCATTGCTGTTTGCAATTCGATCCTTGAAGACGATAAGCAGGAAAGCGCCTACAGCAGTCCGAACAAGCTCCCAAAGCCGTTTGAGATTCGCGATTTTCTTGAGCAGTATGTGATCGGGCAAGAGCCAGTAAAGAAGAAGCTGGCGGTAGCGGTTTATAACCACTACAAGCGGATCCACTTAAACAAGACGCGGACTGGCGATGTTGAGCTGCAGAAGAGCAACATTCTGCTGATAGGGCCAACAGGTACAGGCAAAACGCTGCTGGCACAGACGCTGGCCCGGATTCTGGATGTGCCGTTTGCGATTGTCGATGCGACAACTCTGACTGAGGCTGGATACGTTGGTGAAGACGTTGAGAACATCATTCTTCGTCTGTTGCAGAATGCGGATTGGGATGTACAGCGGGCGCAGCAGGGGATTATCTACGTCGACGAAATCGACAAGATCGGTCGCAAGGATGAGAACCCTTCGATTACCCGCGATGTGAGCGGCGAGGGCGTACAGCAAGCGCTGCTGAAGATTCTTGAGGGCACGATTGCGAATGTGCCGCCGCAGGGCGGGCGCAAGCATCCGCATCAGGAGTTTACCCCTGTAGACACGACCAACATCCTGTTCATCTGTGGCGGGGCCTTTGTGGGCCTGGAGAAGATTATCTCTCGCCGGGTGGGCCGCAAGCAGATTGGCTTCTCGAATCAGAGTGATGAGACCAGCGAAAAGGAAATCCGGTTTCCTGTGGTGCCGGCCGGGAGCAAGCGCGACAACGAATTGTTGCAGCAATGCCAGCCGATGGACCTGATTCGGGCTGGATTTATCCCGGAATTCATCGGGAGATTGCCGGTTGTGGCGATTCTTGAGGACTTGACCAAAGAGGCTTTGGTGCAGATTTTGACCAAGCCGAAGAACGCGCTGGTGAAGCAATACCAGAAATCGTTTGAGTACGAGAATGTTAGACTGAAATTTAACGACGACGCCCTTGAGGCCATCGCAGCACTCGCGCTGGAGCGCAAAGTTGGCGCCCGCGGGCTGCGAATGATCATGGAAGAGCTTATGCTCGACCTGATGTATTACATCCCGAGCCAGAAGAAGATCAGAGAGTTTCTGGTCACCAAAGAAATGGTGATGAATCAGAAGATCAATCTGGCAGTACTGGAAAAAGCCGGTTAAGGACGGCCAGGAAATTATCCGACAAGAGAACTAGACGAAGGTGTAGGGCTCGGTAAGGAATCTTCTTTGCCAGGTTTTGCGTCATTAGAAACAAGAGAACTTATGTTGGCATCCAAAGAACGATCAGACACAAAACGGCTTCCCATGATGCCGATCCGGGACGTGGTCATCTTCCCGCATATGATGACTCCCTTCGTGGTTGGTAGGGAATCGAGTGTTCGCGCACTCGAAGAAGCCAATGCGACGGGGAAGCAGATTTTCCTTGCCACACAGCACGACGCGTCGATTGACGAGCCGCGTCCAGACGAAATTTTCAGCGTAGGTACGGTAGCCAATATCGTGCAGAGCCTGAAGCAGCCCGATGGCAACATCAAGGTGCTGGTTGAGGGTGTGGAGCGCGGCAAGGTAATCAGCGTAAGCGACGAGGACGGATTTTTTCGCGCGGTCGTGAAGACCAGTTCGTTCCGCATTGAAGGCGGTCCTCAACTGGACGCGCTGGTGAGCCGTGTAACGACGCAGTTTGAGCAGTACGTCAAGCTGAGCCAGAATCTGAACTACGAAACGATGGTGGCGGCGATCCGCCCCGATGATCCAGGCAAGCTGGCCGATACGGTTGGCGCGAATCTTCAGTTGACGATCGAAGAGAAGCAGGAATTGCTTGAGATCTTCGATCCGATCGACCGGTTGACGCGCGTGGCCGAAATGCTCGATATCGAAATCGAGAAGTTGCAGGTAGATCGCACGATCCAAGGCCGCGTAAAGCGCCAGATGGAACGGGCGCAAAAAGAATATTACCTCAATGAAAAGATCAAGGCGATCCAGAAAGAACTGGGCCGTGGCGAGAAGAGCGAATACGACGAGCTGAAGAAGAAGATCGAAACCTCAGGCATGCCGAAGGATGCATTTGAAAAGGCCATGAGCGAATTGCGCCGCCTTGAGAATATGCCTCCGATGTCGGCTGAATCGACTGTGAGCCGAAACTACCTCGATTGGTTGCTGGCCGTGCCGTGGAAAAAGGCTTCGAAGGAAATTCGTGATCTGAACTATGCCAAGCAGATTCTAGAGAGCGATCACTACGGCCTTGACAAGATCAAGGAACGTATTCTCGAATTCCTTGCAGTGCGCCGGTTGGTGGAGAAGCCGAAGGGATCGATCCTTTGTTTTGTGGGCCCCCCTGGAGTGGGCAAAACTTCTCTGGGTATGTCGATTGCCAAGGCGACGGGCCGTGAGTTTGTGCGCCTGTCTCTTGGTGGTGTCCGGGACGAAGCCGAGATTCGCGGTCATCGCCGCACCTACATCGGTGCGCTACCGGGCCAGATCATCCAAATGATGAAGAAAGCCGGGACGAAGAATCCGGTGATCATGCTGGATGAGATCGACAAAATGTCGATGGACTTCCGGGGCGATCCATCCGCCGCAATGCTTGAGGTACTGGATCCTGCACAGAACACATCCTTCCAGGATCACTATCTCGACGTTGAATACGATTTGTCGAACGTGCTGTTTATTGCGACGGCGAATGTGTTGCATACGATTCCTGCGCCGTTGCAAGACCGCATGGAAGTGATCCGCTTGTCGGGTTATACCGAGCTTGAGAAGCTGGAAATTGCCAAGCGATTTTTGGTTCCCAAGCAGCTTGAAGGCAATGGCCTGAAGACAGATCAGCTTGAGTTTGAAGACGCCGGACTTGGCGCGCTGATTCATGGTTATACGCGTGAGTCTGGTGTACGTAACCTCGAGCGCGAAGTTGGAAATGTCTGCCGCAAGGTGGTTCGCTCGGTTGTGATGTCGATGCCGAACGAAGTGGTGGAAGAAGAAGTGAAGCCGAAGAAAGCGAAGGGCCGCAAAAAGGCGGAAGTCGTCGAAGTGGCTGCAACGCCGTTAGCTGAAACGCGGGTATTGGAAACAGTGCCAGTGGAATTCAAGAAGGTTACGATCACTGATACGAACATCGCTGAGTTCCTGGGGCCTGAAAAGTTCCGCGATGCCGTGTGGGACAAGAAGAACGAAATTGGTTCGACAACGGGTCTGGCCTGGACTGAAGTCGGTGGCACGATTCTGACGACGGAAGTTTCGATTCTCGAAGGCCGCGGCAAGTTGACGACCACTGGCAAGCTGGGCGATGTGATGCAGGAATCGGCGCAGGCAGCTATGAGTTATGTGCGAAGCCGTTCGCATGAGCTTGGGTTGCCGCGCGATTTCTACCGCCACATTGACATCCACGTACACGTGCCGGAAGGTGCGCTCCCGAAGGATGGACCTTAGCTGGCATAACACTCGCAACCTCGATTTCTAGCGCGCTCGCGAAGATTCCGGTTCGGGGCGATATCGCGATGACCGGTGAGATCACGTTGCGTGGCAAGGTGCTGGCAATTGGCGGACTGAAAGAGAAGTTGCTAGCGGCACATCGTTACGGCATCACCGAAGCGATTTTGCCGAAAGAGAACGAGAAAGATCTTGCTGACATCCCGGATGTAGTGAAACGGGATATGAAGCTGCACTTTGTGTCGCACATGGATGAGGTATTGAAGCTGGCTCTTGAGAGAGAGCCGGTGCCGGTGCCACCCTCTGCAATGGATTACACGACCAAACCGGTCGAAGATCTACGCCACTAAATTGTCAAAAAATAGTATAGAATGGAGGGCGTTGGTACAAACGCCCTCTTTCCTTTTTGGGAGACGGAATGTTTGAAGTCGAATTCCAAGCCAGCGCAGCAACCCCTCAACAATTCCCTCCTGAAACCCTTCCTGAGTTCGCATTCCTGGGCCGAAGCAATGTGGGTAAGTCGAGTCTGTTGAATAGCCTGGTAGGCAAGAAGAGATTGGCCTTCGTCAGCTCAACTCCTGGAAGGACACAGACCATCAATTTCTACCGGGTAGGTGATCGGTTCCTGCTGGTGGACTTGCCTGGATATGGGTACGCAAAGATTCCGAAATCGGAATCGAGCCACTGGAAGGCACTTGCGGACGCATACCTGCTGGGACGCCAAACCTTGGAATTATCGCTGCTGCTAGTCGACTCGCGACGCGGGTGGATGGATGCAGACCGGCAATTGCGGGATTATCTCGAGCACTACCAAAGGCCGTATCTGGTGGTGGCTACGAAGATCGACAAGCTGAACCGTAAAGAAGAAAACCAGAGCATGGCGGCCATGCGGGCAGAAGTGCCTGGCAGGGAAATCATGCCGTTCTCGGCCTTGAGTGGCCGCGGAGTGAGGGAAATTTGGCAAACGATAACGAAATCAAAGACGCCGCGGTAAATCCGCAGGACAATGGCCAGGAAACTGGTGCGCCCGCTGCTGCAGATGGCCCCAAGGGACGCCGCCGTGAAGTCAAGGAACAGGCACCGAACCTGAATCTGGTGGAGCTCAAGGACATGAGCATCCAAAAGCTGAACGTGATCGCCAAGGAATTTGGCCTGGTTCAGACGGCTGGCTTGCGCAAGCAGGAGTTAATCTTTAAGATTCTCCAGAGCCAAGCCGAAAAGAGCGGGCTGATCTTCTCTGAAGGTGTGCTGGAATGCCTGCCGGATGGCTTCGGCTTTCTGCGCGCTCCCGAGTACAACTACCTTCCGGGCCCTGACGACGTCTATGTCTCCCCTTCCCAGATCCGCCGTTTCGACTTGAGAACAGGCGATACGATCTCCGGGCAGATTCGTCCTCCAAAGGAAGGCGAACGCTACTTTGCGCTGATCAAGGTAGATGCGATCAATTTTGAAGCGCCGGAAGAAACCCGCAATAAGATTTTCTTCGACAACCTCACGCCGCTTTACCCGAACGAACGGTTGAAGCTTGAGACGACCAAGGACAATTATTCGGGTCGCGTGATGGACATGCTGACGCCGATCGGCAAGGGCCAGCGCGGTTTGATTGTCGCCCCGCCTCGCACCGGCAAGACGATGCTGTTGCAGTCGATTGCGAACTCGATTACGACGAATCATCCGGAAGTGAATCTCATTGTTCTTTTGATCGATGAGCGTCCTGAAGAAGTCACCGACATGCAGCGCAGCGTGAAGGGCGAAGTGATTTCATCGACCTTCGATGAGCCGGCAGCCCGCCACGTGCAGGTGGCTGAAATGGTGATTGAGAAGGCCAAGCGTCTTGTAGAACATAAGCGCGACGTTGTCATTCTGCTTGATTCGATCACACGTTTGGCTCGTGCCTACAACACGGTTGTGCCGCCTTCGGGCAAGGTACTTTCTGGTGGTGTGGACTCGAACGCACTGCAGCGCCCGAAGCGCTTCTTTGGTGCGGCCCGCAACATTGAAGAGGGTGGTAGCCTGACGATTATGGCTACAGCGCTGATCGATACGGGCAGCCGAATGGATGACGTAATCTTTGAAGAATTCAAGGGTACGGGCAACATGGAAGTGCACCTCGACCGCAAGCTTGTGGACAAGCGTGTCTTCCCGGCGATCGACATCAACAAGAGCGGTACTCGTAAGGACGAGTTGCTGTTGCCGAAGGATGAGTTGAACCGGGTGTGGATTCTGCGCAAGGTTTTGTCGCCGTTGTCGCCGACCGAGTCGATCGAGTTGCTGCTCGACAGGCTTTCGAAGGCGAAGAGCAATGGCGAGTTTCTTTCGAGCATGAACGGCTAGGCTGGTTCTCCTGGAATTACAAAGAGGGTGTCCTTAGGGGCACCCTCTTTTCGTTTGGGAAGACTTAGTTAGCGTCGTTTGTGGCCATTGCCCTTGCCGGGAGAAACAGCTTTAATCGGCGCTCGCAGAAGTGCCGGAAGCGGAGACCATGGGTTTCGCCGGTTTGCTTCCATGCCGCTCTTACTACGTCGGCTCTTGACCAGATTAGGAAGAGTTGGTTCCAGCTATTGTTGTCCGGGTGTTCCCAGGTCTCTTCGAGGCCCAAATCGTATACCTTCTCCATCAATTGCAGGAGTCGGACGCCGACGTAGAAGCCGTTACGGAATGTTGGGGTGGCTGCATCTAGCCATTGCCCGGCCAGTTGGGGGGCGAGGAAGTTTAGATCGGATCTTTGTGCGATGTCTTCCCAGAGTTCCATCAGCCGGGTGCTGTTTTGGGTAAATTGCGATACTTGCCGAAGGGTGGGCGACCAAACGCCCACGAGTCTTTCGGCCAGCTTGCGCATGTCGGCCTCATCGCCTGCTGACTCGAAGGTGGCGCTTGCAATTTCTTTTCCGAGCAAGCGATAGCTTTCGAACTGATTTACGCCGTAGAACTGTTCGCCATGGCGAAGTCGATTTGATTGATAGTGGAACAGGAGCAAGAAAATTGGGCCTGGATCGATCCACCGCGCAGCAGGCAAAAGCATCGGATACTTGTTTCAATGAAGAGCGATTGTGCAGAATAAATGAATTCAATGTCTACTGGCGAGAGTGAATCTACGAGTCTGCAGCGCGATCAGTATTATTGGGAAGAACATTTGGCCGATGATTTGCAGCTGGAGTCGCAGGCTGAATGGCTTCGCTACTCTCGCGAGCACTATGCAGAGTTGGTGCGCCGGTATTTGAGGGGTGGCGGCCGGGTGCTCAAGGCTGATGCGTTTGAAGAGATCTGGGGGCGGGAAGTTGTGGATGCGCTGTTTGAGCGATTTAGCCAAGTCGTGGTGGCTGATCTTGCTCTGCCGGCACTGAGGCAGGGCGCACGGCTGCATGCGGATCGAGGCCTGTGGTGGGTGGAGCCCTATGCGGATGGGAGCTTTGACGCGGTGACTTCGTTCTCGACGCTCAATCACTTTCAGACGGTGGAAGAGATCGGGGTTAGTTTGCGGGAATTGGCCCGGATTACGCGGCCCGGGGGGCAACTTTTGATCACGCTCGACAATGCGAGCAATCCGCTTCTGGCGATGCGAAATGTGATTCCGAATCGACTCTTGCAACGCCTGGGCTTGGCACCTTATGAATACGGCAAGACGCTCTCTGCGGGCGGTTTTCGAGCTGTGCTGGCCGAGACTGGGTGGGTGGTGAGGGAATTTACGACTGTGGTGCATGTGCTACGGGCGCTGGCTGTGGCAGCGGCCCGCTATTGCGGGGAGAGACGCTGGCTGACTCCTGCCTTGTACCGCGAGCTGCTGAGGCCGTGTGAGCTACTTGAGGAGGCTCCTACTCGCTTGTGGACCGGGTATTTTCTTTTGGCGCTGGCTGCACTGGGAAGTGGTGCCGCCACGGGCCGAGACGGTAATAGCCCTTGATTTCTTTAAGTCTGAAGCCAGATTTGGCGAAGGCTCTGATCGAGCACTGGTTGTAGCTGACGATGGCTACGGTAGGCCGGCTGAGTGAAGGCACCATGGAGGTAGCATTGATTGGACTCGAGGTGGAGGTGCTGATCGATGTAGGTGAGGGGGTAAGGATTTTCTGATCGTTTCAGCCAGGAGACGATCAGACCATCGTGGCAGGCGGTGAAAAGGGTCTCGCCATTCTGCAATGCAGCTTCTCTAGTGTTGCCGATGGATATGACGATGGGGATTCTGGCCTTGAGATCTGGCTGGCGGTGCTCGAGGTTTAGCTCGAAAACCGACATTTCACGGTAAAGGTTCAGGCCGACGAGGCCGAAATTCTGAATGTGGCTGAGGATCCGCCGGAAGGGTCCTTGCTTCACTACTGGAATTGTACGCCGCTTCAACGATTTAGCGGGGGGCTAACCTTTCTTTGTAATTCGTCGTCTTGCATAATGAGACATACAATATGCAGCCCCATGCGAATTCTGGTTTAGGCGAAGTTCCGCTCAAACCGCTTGGCCCGACGGTCGTGCCCAATCACGAGGACGAGCGCCGACCTACTTCTAAATGGTTGATTCTTCTAGTTTTGGTGGCGATTTCTGGTGCAGGCTACTGGCTGTGGCAAAAGCAGGATGCGATTGACAAGCAGGCGGCTCAGATTCGTGAAGGGGTGCGAACGGCTACGGTGCAGGGTGGGACGGTTGAGAAGACGAAGCGCCTGGCAGGAGTGACGGCGGCGGAAAAATTTGTTTCTTTGATCGCACCGCAGATTCGCGGTAGCCGGTCTGGCCGTGGGCGGGGTGGTTTCAGCCTCGCTGGCATGGAATCTTCGAGCGTAGCAGCATTACCGGCCCTGGGCGGGGGTGCAGCTCGCAGTGGCGGCAGTGGAAGTTCTTTGGGTTCGGCTGCTGCGGCGGGAGCAGCTGGTTCGCTGGCATCAACTGGTGGCGGGGCTGCAAGGACCTTTGGCGGGTCTGGGGCGACGAGGGCTGCTTCCAGCCGTGTTGCTTCCTCAGTTGGCGGCGGGGCCAGGAGTGCTTCCGGTGTTAGCGGCAGCGGGACGAGCGCTTCTGTGGGAAGCGATGGATTGGGTTCTACATCCAGAGAATTGGGTTCTGGACTCGGAGGGGCTCCAGGTGGTGGCGGTGGTGATTTTACCCTGGTGCTGCAGCATCTGGTGAAGCCTGGGACGATCGTCAAGCAGGGCGACACAGTGGCAGAGTTTGACCGGCAGTACATGCTGCAAAGGCTCGAAGACTACCAGGCGACTATGGAGACGGCCAAGGCCCAGTTGGCACAACAGAAGGCGAATTTGGATTTGACGCGTTTTACACATAACCAGAATGTGGAGAAGGCCAAAGGGGCGCTCGACAAGGCGAAACTGGATATGAAGACGCTGCCTGTCCTGAGCACGATTGATGCCGAGCGAGTGAAGCTGATGCTTGAAGAGGCCGAGGCGCAGTACAAGCAGCAGTTGGCCGAAGGCAAGTTTATCGATGAGCAGGAAAAAGCTCAGTTGAAGTATGCCGAGCTTGAGTTCAAGACTTTGCAGATTGAGTATCAGCGCTCGCAGCAGAATGCAGACCGGATGCTGGCAAAGGCAAACATCGCCGGGATGACCGTAATGCAGAATATCTTCCGGGGGAGTGAGTTTGCCCAGATTCAGCAGGGCGATCAGATCTATCCGGGGCAGTTCTTTATGCAGGTTGTAGACCCGAACTCGATGATCATCAATGCAACTGTGAATCAGGTGGACGGTGAGCAATTGCGGATCGGGATGAAGGCGAGAGTGCGCTTTGATGCCTATCCGGGTCTTGAGGTGCCGGCGCATATCGTAAATATTGCCGCTGTGCCGAAAAGTGGCGGGATGAGGGCGAGCTTTGTACGTGAGATTCCCGTTCGACTGAAGATCGATCAGATGGACAAGAGGATTATTCCTGACTTGAGCTGCAGCGTGGACGTTGTGATGCTTGAGGAAAAAGACGCAGTGGTTGCTCCGCTGGCTGGTGTGTTTGCCGACGGGGAGACTGGCAAGCGCGTGGTTTACATCAAGAATGGCGAGGCATGGGATCGCCGTGAAGTAGAAGTGAGTCTCGAAAATTATCTGGTTGCTTCGGTTAAGGGTTTGAATAAAGGGGACGTAATCGCCCTGGATAAACCTCCAACGACCAACCTTGTGGCAAGCAAAGGGTAGAAGAGTTGTATGTCTGAAATCAAACCGAAGATCCGAATTGGACAGAGTGAATCCGGTGTGCGCAACAAGCGCATTCTGATGGGTATAGTGGCTCTGGCTTGTGCTGGTGGCGGCTATGCCGCGTTCAACTACAACCAGAAGGCGAGTGTGGTGGAAGTGCCTGTCGCGAAGGTGCGCAAAGGCAATTTTACAATCGTCGTGAGGGCTCGCGGCGAGATTCGCAGCGTAAACTCGGTGACGATTATTGCGCCGCAGGTGCCGGATCCGCGTATCGTGCGTCTGGCCGAGAGCGGCAAGCCAATTCGCAAGGGCGATGTGGTGGTGGAGTTTGATGCTGCACAGCAAGAGCAGAATCTGCTTGAGCGCAATACGAGCGTGCGAACGATAGATAGCCAGATAGTGCAGACCAAGGCATCGCACCGGATTGTCACCGAGATGGATGGCATGAACAAGATGACTGCGGAATACAACCTGGAGCGGTCGAAGCTTGAGGCGAGTAAGGCAGAAGTGGTGAGCGAGATTGAGGGTGCCAAGAGCCGGATTGACGTCGGAATTTCCGATGGTGAGTTGGGGCAGGTAGGGCAGACGATCAAGACGCACAAGGCGACCCAGAATGCAGATCTCGAACGACTGGACCAGAACAAGGACAAGGCCGCTCGCGATGTAAGCCGGGCGAAAGGTTATTTGGGCAACATGGTGTTGCGCGCTCCCAGTGAGGGGATTGTGAACCTGCTGCCGAACTTCCGCAGCCAGGGAAGCTGGGGTTCGAGCCCGCCCCCGTTTAAGGAAGGCGACAGGGCATGGACAGGTGCTGCGATTGCTGAGATTCCCGACCTTTCGCTGCTGCGCATTGATCTGAAGCTGGATGAAGTGGACCGTGGAAAGCTGGAGCTGGGGCAGACAGTGAAGGTGCGGATAGACGCGATTCCAGATCGCGAGTTTGATGCCAAGCTTGACTGGATCAGCCCGATTGCTTCGGTGCAGTGGCGCGGCATGGGCATGACTGAGAAATCATTTCCGGCCCGGGCAACTATTGATGGAACTGACAAGCGGTTGCGGCCCGGGATGAGCGCCTCGGCCGAGATCCTGATTGAGAGTGAAGCCAACATGTTGCTGATCCCGACGCGTGCCAGCTTTACGATTGGCGGCAAGCCTTCAGTGTATGTGCAGAAGGGGCAGGCTTTCGCCGTTCGCCCGATTGAAGTGGGCAAGCGGAATGATAACGAAACGGTAGTGCTAAGGGGGCTCAAGGAGGGTGAAGTGGTTAGCCTTGAGAATCCTTCAGAAGCAGCGCGCAAGCAGAAAAAACTATAAATCCCCAGACATGCGAAAACTTATTGTTCGATTGATCATTCTCCTTGTGTTGGTAGGGGCGGGCTATGCTGCGTTCCTCGTTTATAAGCAGATTCCACAGCGCGAAGATTCCCTGGCCACAACCAAGGTGAAGCAGAGCGATGTTGTAGTGCGCAGTTTTGCCCGCGGTGAATTGCGAGCGGTGCGGAGTGCGACGCTTACGGCTCCGAATTTGTTTGGCACTGTGCAGGTGACCAAGCTTGCAACGCTGGGTGCGCTGGCTCGCGAAAAGGATCTGGTAGTTGAGT
>JBKJUN010000794.1:0-3978 GCA_046590555.1 Bryobacter sp.
GATCGCCAACCAGAAATACTTTGGCCTGGGCGGAGCAAAGTTTCAGGCGTCGAGCCTGATCGATTGCCTTGGCTGCGAGTTCGGTGCGTGTGCGCCCCATCTCGGCAAATGCCCCGAAACGGAAGAAATTGCGCAACCCAGCCTGATGCATTTTGTGCCAACCGATGCGGGAGAGATTTCCAGTGACCAGTCCGGCGGCGATACCGCGGCGTCGTAATTTGCCCAGGAAAGCTCTTATGCCAGGGCAGACCCGGTGGCGAAGGTCAGGGCAAATTTTGGGATAGTGACGCTGGGCCTCGGCCACGATAGAAGGCATCCATTGGCCGATGCGCTTGTCTGAAACGCCGGCCTGACTGAGCATCAAACGCAGGATGTCGCGATCCAGCATTCCAGCAACCGGAACGCCGTCGGTGGTGACCGGTATGCCGGCGGCCAGCCCCGCTGCATATTCGAGCGCATGGCGATGATGAGGGCCGGCCTTTGATAAAAGCGTGCCATCAATATCAAACAAGAAGAGCGGTTTTGGAGATTTCAACACTTCCGATAGTAAGATAAAAGTATAAATGCAGGTTTTGCAGGCAGCAGGCGAGAAGTACATCCTCCTTGAATTGGAGACAGAGGCTCTGGGCGGCATTGCCAGTCAGGCTGGCTTTGATCTTAAGATCGAGGAAACCGGGCGGGCCTGGATTGTCGAAGTGACTGCGCAGGAGCGGCAGTCTCCCTTACTTCTATTTGACGCCGCAGACCCGGGTAACCTCGGATGGTTTTCGCGTTGCCAGTTCTACGTGGATGGGGCGAGCGGGAATGTCTTGCAGACACCGATTGCGATATCGAACATCCGTGATCGCCGGGGCAACCTGATGCCCAACGGTCTGCGGATGCATATTGCCAAAGAAATCTCTACTCGATTCAAGCTGCCTGGCCGGGTTGCCGTGAATGAGCAAATGATCTATCAAGTCTTCTACAATCTGCTGCACGCGCTCCAGAATGTCGGTGTGGGCTTGTGCGGTGGCCCAAGCGTCAGGGCACTCGCCGGTCGCGGCGAAAACGTCGCACTGCGTTCTTAGCGCAACTCGAGCCAATGCGGGTTTCCATCATCGTTCCCGTTCTGAATGAAGCCACAACTATTGCTTCTTTTCTTGCTATGGCACAGGCTCTCGGTGCCTATGAGGTGATTGTCTCCGACGGTGGCTCGCAGGATGCAACGCGAGACATTGCAAAAGCGTCGGGAGCCAAAGTCGTTATCGGTGCTCCTGGACGAGGCCCTCAAATGAACCTGGGCGCGGAACTTGCCACCGGAGAAGTACTCCTCTTTCTTCATTCCGATGTCAGGCTGAATCCGGGTGCACTCCAAATACTGGTGAAGAGTTTGGGGAACCCCAGTAAGAAAGGCGGCATCTTCGACGTCTACTTCGATGGAGAGGATTGGATCGCCCGAGCATTTAACAGGATCTACCACTGGCGCCGTTACCTCGGAATCTTCTATGGCGACGCTGGTATTTTTGTTCGTCGCAGGGTATTTCATGAAATGGGTGGATTCAAGCCTTTCTCTATCATGGAAGACTATGAGTTTGGCCGTCGACTCTTCGGATGGGGAGGACGAATGGCTTTGCTTGAGGAACCAATCTTCGTTTCTAACCGCCGCTGGAGCAAGGCTGGACTCAGGAGAACCGTCTATGTGTGGTTCATCATCCAGACTGCTTACAGCCTTGGATATCCAGCGGAACGTTTGGGCTGGATTTATCGTCAGATTCGCTAGGTATAAAAATGAAGTTCACTTTGCTGTTAGTTGCGGGATGTCTGCTGGCACAAGACCCGACGGAGATTATGAAGCGTGCCATGGGCCGGGATGAGCGCAATTTAGCCATTCTCGACACCTACATGTATGAGCGCAATACCAACCAAAAGCTCTTCGATAAAGATGGCAAGTTAAAAGAAGATATCCAGGAGGTACATGAAGTCTTCCGCATCGACGGCACAGAGATTGAAAGGCTTCTAATGAAGAAGGGGAAAGCCCTCAGCACAAAAGAAGAGGCCTCCGAACAGAAGCGGGTGGACAAAGAAATCGCCAAGATTAAAAGTGAAAGCCCAAGAGAACGAGCCAAGCGGCGTGGGGAGACCGACAAGGATAAGCGTGAAGAAATCGAGGCTCGAAGAGAAGTATTGGAAGCATTCAACTTCGCAATGGTGGGAGAAAAGGAAATCGCTGGCAGGAAGTGTTGGGGCATTCGCGGAGACCCAAAGCCTGGTTTCGTTGGTAAAGGCCGCCGTGCTGAACAAATGAGAAAAGTGAAGGGCGTTGTTTGGATCGACCACGATAGCTATGAATTGACCCGCCTTGAGCTGGATACGCATGACACGATTTCATTCGGCTGGTTCCTCTTCCGGCTGCAACCGGGTGCCAAGATCCGACTGGACCAGGCCCTTATCAACAATGAGGTCTGGCTTCCAAAGGAGATCGATGTAAGGGCCGATGCCCGCCTGCTGGGAAAGATGTTGCGTGTGGGGATCGAAATTCGATACGACAAGTTTCGCAAGTTCACTTCAGACTCCAAGCTGGTGCTTGCAGAGCAATAACTACTGGGGCGAGAAGCGGACGAGCATCTCGAGGAGTTCCGTCTCCCGTACTGGTTTCCCAAGGAAGGCATTCATTCCAGCATCAAAGCAGCGCTTGCGCTCTTCAGGAAGTACTCCAGCGGATAAGGCAACGATGGGGATTCGCTTTCCACTTCCGAGTTCAAGCTCACGGATCTTCTCTGTGGCACGAATGCCGTCCAGTAC
Organism: Bryobacter sp.; assembly: GCA_046590555.1. GTDB lineage: Bacteria > Acidobacteriota > Terriglobia > Bryobacterales > Bryobacteraceae > Bryobacter. The sequence continues at coordinate 2,782 of JBKJUN010000794.1, forward strand.
CGGCATATGTATATCCATCAGTATCAGATCAAAGTTTTGCCGCCGCATCGCCTCGACAGCCAGCGCACCATCGACAGCGAGAGTGACGCAGTGTCCTCGACGCTCCAGCAGCTTCGTGACAACAACCTGGTTTACGCGGTTATCCTCGGCAAGAAGAATTTGAAGCTTTTGAAGCGAGTTCGGTTCTGTGGGATCTGCCAGCTCCAACATCGCATCGTTGTCATTGGCTACCTTGAGAGGGATCGAAAAAGAAAAGTGGCTCCCAAGCCCAACTTCGCTCTCAACCAGGATCGTGCCCCCCATCAACATGACAAGCTTTTGCGAGATCGAAAGCCCAAGACCAGTGCCTCCAAATCTGCGCGTTGTGGACCCGTCTGCCTGTCGAAAGGCATCAAAAATAAGCGCTTGCTTTTCAAGTGCGATTCCTATCCCAGAATCTTCCACGAGAAAGTGCAAATCATTGGCTTCGCTTTTTGAGACTTTGAGTTTCACAAAGCCGGAGTCTGTAAATTTGATCGCGTTGCCAATCAGATTTAACAACACCTGTTGCAATCGATTCCGGTCGCCAATAATTCTCTTCGGCAATTCAGCATCCACGAGGCCCTCAAGCTGGATTCCCTTCCCGCGTGCATTCGGCTCCAGAAGAAAACAGATCTGGTCAATGGAATCTCGCAATAAAAACGGCTGCTCGTCCAGTTCGAGAAATCCACTCTCTACCTTGGACAGGTCAAGAATTTCGTTAAGCAAACTCAGAAGACTTTCCGCAGAGCGCTTGGCCAGGTCGACAAAATTACGCTGCTCCGGGCTGAGTTCCGTGCCTTCCGTCAATTGGAGCATTCCCAAGACCCCATTCATAGGCGTGCGAATCTCGTGACTCATGTTGGCAAGAAACTCAGTCTTGAGCCGGCTTGCCTCCCGAGCCTCCTGCAAAAGTCTCTGAATTTCGCTGGTCCTGCTGGCAACCGCAGTCGCCAACCTGGCACGTTCTTCGATCAACTTCTTGTTACGGTAGCGCCACAAAAGCGCGATCCCGAGCGCCAGCGCAAGCCCCATGAGTGTGCGGCCGATCCAACTTTGCCAGAAGGGTACAGCTACTTCAACCGGCAGATCGATCAGCGTTTCACTCCAGGCCTGGCCACCAAGCTTGATTCGCGCCTGAAGCCTTTTTGAGCCCCCAGAAATTCCTGAGAAATTGAC
>JBKJUN010000844.1:0-4423 GCA_046590555.1 Bryobacter sp.
GTTGTAGAGCACCATGCGCGGCAACTGGTCTTCCTGATTCAGGCGGTCGAGATAAGCAGCCAGGGCATCGCCTTGCGGGGCATCGCCAATCGAATCAAAACCCTTATCGGTGCCAAGCTCACGATAGGCCCTTGAATTGGCATTCCGCCGAGCCCCAAGGTGAATCTGCTTCGTCCATCCCTTGGCGGCATCGAGCCTGCCGAAGTAGAGCATCATGAAGCTGGCGTAGCGGTCGAACTCATCGGCCGAAACTTCCCCGCCCTCGCGAGCCTTGTCAAAGATCCCGGCGGCTTCTTCTTCATCGCAGAAATTGGCAAAGCAGCGATTGAGACCGTGATCGGACAGACGGCATCCGATGTCATGAAAAGCATCGTGGCGCAATTCGATCGCCTTCAGAAAATCAGCAAAAGAATCGATGCTCACGCCCGAGGTCTCGTACAACTTTTCAATCCACGGCAGAAACAAATCAGGCCGCTGCACATGCATCGCACCATCAGGTCTAAAGGTGGGGAAAACCTTCGCCGGGCAATCACTCTTGGCAATCGCAGCATGCCAGCGCAAATCATCAGCCGGGTCATCGGTTGTACAGATTGCCTTCACGCCAAACTTTTTGAGGATGCCCCAGATGCGCATATCCTCAGAGGCAAGCTGCGAATTCGTCTGATCCCAAATCCGACGGGCATTGCCTTCATTCAGCAACTCATCAATTCCGAAGTATCGCTTCAACTCAAGGTGTGTCCAGTGGTACAGAGGATTGCGCAAGGTATGCGGAACGGTTGCCGCGAAAGCCTCAAACTTCTCAAACGGAGATGCATCTCCAGTGCAATGCGACTCTGGGATTCCGTTTGCCCGCATCGCCCTCCACTTGTAATGATCCCCTTCCAGCCAGATCTCGAAGAGATTGGCGAAGCGGCGATTCTCAGCAATATCCTTTGGCGGTAAATGTGAGTGGTAATCAAGGATCGGCTCGGCTGCCGCGTATTGATGATAGAGGTGCTGAGCCTGTTCTGTCTCAAGCAGGAAGTTGTCGTGGATGAAGGACATGAAACCTATATCCTATCGTTCAACGTGGCTTCAGGCCAAGGCGCATCGCCATAATCTGGTCTACCCAGCGGGCAGGCAGCAGTCTCGGAATCCACCAGTTGAGGATCGACTTGGGCACCAGCGCATATCGGGTCCTGGGGCGTTTTGTCAGCAGGATCTTCACGAGCAAGTCCGCGCATTGTTCTGGAGCAAGCCCCTCGTTTGCAATCTTCAGCATGGAATCGTAGGCAAGTTTCAAAGACTCCGCGTAGGGTGTTTTCAGGTAGGGATCAAATTCCGCCTTGCCCCAAATGGGTGTTCGGATGGCCCCTGGGCCAACTATGATCACGTCGATACCAAAGAGCAGGAGTTCGCGGCGCAAACTCTCAGACATACCCTCAAGAGCGTGCTTCGAAGCAACATAGGCACCGACAAAGGGCGAAGAGAGTTTACCCGAAACCGAACTGATGTTGATGATGCGGCCTGGCTTTCCTGTGCGCATGGGATCGACTCCCAGGAGTGGAGCAAAGGCACGGGTTACGGCCATCACTCCGAACAGATTCACATCAAACTGATGTCGCAACTTCTCCGCCGGAAGATACAGCAAGGGCCCGCTGATGGCAACGCCTGCGTTGTTGATTAAGCCATCAAGACGACGATCGCCCAGTGTCTGCGCCACCAGCGTAGCGGCAGCCTGAATCGCCGGCTCATCGGTTACATCAAAGACCAGCGGAACGAATCTCTCAGGAAATTGCTCTCTCAGTCGCAGAGCATCGGGCTCGGTTCTGACCGAGCCAAACACCTCAAAGCCAGCCCGCAGCGCTGCATCGAGCGTCGCCAGCCCGATCCCGGTTGACACGCCTGTGATGACAACCGACTTCATAGCAGTAGTGCGATACCCATCACAATCAAAACCAGCGCACTCATGATCGGGATCGTGACCGAGAGCGACTTCATTCGATTCATCGAGGGCGCAACCAAAACAGCGGCGAGGCCCAGCCCGATCAGAACCACAGCCAGCCCGATCGAGAAGCTCAACAACAAGACCAAGCCATAAAGACTCTGCCCGCGCGACATCGACAGGAGCAACAGAGATAACGCCTCAGGGCAAGGTACGATGCCACCAGAGACTCCCAGCGCTTTGAGTGACATGCCATGCGGATGGTCGCCGCTCCCTCCTACTGAAACAGCCTCGGTTACCTGCTTTGGCCGCAAGCGTTGATACAGCAGCCAGCAACCAATCGCGGCAATCAGCAAACCACTCGCCTTGTTCATCAGTGGATGCAGCGCCTGCAGATCAACCGACTCGGTCAGATAGTAGGCCAAGACACCGAGGACAAATACGCTGGCAGTGTGAGTGAAGGTAACGATGGTGCCGAGACGCAGTGCATCAAAAGCAGAGCCACGCGTACCCGCAAGATAGGCCGCGACGACGGTCTTGCCGTGGCCCGGGGTCAATGCGTGAGCCGCACCCAATACAGCCGCAGAGCCAAGCGAAAAGACTCCTGGAGCCAGCAGCAATTCAGACAGTGTGCTCATGCTTTGCGGAATGCTTCTGCCACCTGATCCATCTGCTCCAGCGAATTGTAGATGTGCGGAGAGACACGAATGCCGCGCAGTGGCCCTGCAGGGGTCACGCTAAAGGCCATGCCCTGCTCCTTGTAGAGCTTTGCGTCAAGCACCTGCAAATTCGGCACCGCAGGCAGATCCACCTTCACCACGCCACAGTACAAACCCTCTTTTCGGTTCGTGCGCAACTGGGCATTCGGGTTCTTGGCGAGTTGATCCATCAGCCTGGTAGTCAGTTGACGGATACGCAGTTCCACTGCTGGCATTCCTACCATTATGAGGAAGTCGAAAGTGGCGTCGAGTGCAGCGAGACGAGCATCATCACGCTGGCCATAGGCTTCAAGAAAGCGCGCCCCGCCTTTGCCGTCTTCGCTGTAGCCAACGCTGACGATCGAGGGCCAGACATTTTTCTGCTGAGAGCTTACAACAAAAAGAACGCCGGCCTCAAGCGGCCCCATCAACCATTTATGCGAACTGGTGGCATAGGAATCGCAACCAATCTGGCGAAGATCCACGGGCAGCATGCCTCCACTTTGGGCCCCATCGACGTGGCTCCAGATGCCTCGCTCACGAGCGACGCGGCAAAGCCTGGCCACAGGGTAAACAAGCCCGCTGCTGCTGGTTATATGAGTAACTGCAAGCACTTTTGTCTTGGGCCCGAAAGCCCCCTCAATCTTATCGGCCAAGGTATCGCTTGAATCGATCAACTGCGTGGCTGGCACAATTTTCAAGACGAGTCCAAGTCGCTTGGCATGGTTCTGCCAGGAATCGAGGTTGGAAGGGTGGTTGTCCTCTACCAGCACAACCTCATCGCCCGCTTTGAGATTCAATCCATGGACGATCGTGTTCGAAGCTTCCGATGTGTTACGAGTAAATGCAATCTCGTCGGCAGTAACTCCAAAGAATTGCGCAGCGCGTGCGCGTACCTTCTCGCGTATGGGACCAAACTTGGCACGGTTCTGGAAGCTGGGATCGGCTTCGAAATCGCGAAGAAAGTGTTGGTGCCGGTCGAGCACTGGCAAAGATGCCGGACATACATTGGCCGCGTTCATATAAACGAGCCCTTCGCGCAGAGGAAATTGCTTTCGAAGCATGGTCCAGAACGCCTCGTCACGAGGAGCGGAAGAGTTCACAGACTGAGCGAAGGTAGCCCATAGCGGGCTCAAGCCGAGCGGAAGTAAATTGCGACGCAACATATCGTGCGAGTATAGCCGAGCAGAGGCCTAAAACTGAAGCCTCCGAATCGACAGCCTCCAAATCGGCATTGCCTCGGAGTGCAAATTTTGCGACTTAACAGTCGCGGCAGCTTTATTGCCAGGGCCCTGTTCATCTGGCAACAAATTCATATTGACACGTCAGGTTGGTGACAAACGCGACATAAGAGGCATTCCATCCGCTTGATTTTACAAGAGATAAGTCGAAGTTCGGTTAGACTCTCTTCTACAGAATTTTCACTCTTCAGGGGAGATCGAAGCGGATGGAATATCGGGAGACACACGTGTGGCGTGGTCTCCCGTGGAGGGTAAATCCTTGGGCAAATTGTCAAAGAACTGGTGGGGCGGCGCAGGCCCTGCCCCGATTGAAGATGGCAGAGGCTGGGGGCCGATCTGGAAGGGAGTGGGGCTAAGGTGCTGACTGGAAAGGAGAAATAGATTTTGGAGTTCGGTGAATCACTTTGGGGCTAGATCTGGACTGGGTGGTGTAGAGGGAGAAGACCACTTGGGAGGGCAATCGAGAGGATGGTGATGCGGCTGTCTGTCCGCAGCTTTGTCCGCCAACCTGTCCAAACGCCGTCATGCTAATTGGCTGTGTTGTCGGGGCTGTGGGTGAC
>JBKJUN010000889.1:0-2117 GCA_046590555.1 Bryobacter sp.
GTCTATCCAAGCTTCTAAGGTACAGTGCCAGAATTTACAAGTTCCATCTACATACATGCGCCGATTGAACGGGTTTGGGCCTTCCACGAGGCACCGGATGCGCTGGCGAAGCTGACCCCACCGGGGCAGGGAATCGAAGTGCTTTCCCAAAGTGGGGGTATCGAAGTGGGTGCGAAGAAGGTGATCCGGATGCCGGTTCTTGGTCTATTCAAGACCGAATGGCATGCGGTACACACGGTTTATAAACCGGTTTCTCACTTTATTGATGAACAAGAGCAGGGGCCTTTTGCATATTGGCATCATGAGCACCGTTTCACGAGAAGCAATGAGGGGACACAATTGACCGATTCGATTACGTTTCGCTTGCCCGGTGGGCCGATTGTGAACTTTTTCGGGGCTCCGGTGGTTAAGCTGCAGCTTCGCTCCTTATTCAAATATCGTCATGCAATCACCAAGAAGTCTTGCGAGTAATTTGAGCTAAGTCCTGATAGGATGCATTAGTCTTCTTTTATTCGCTCGATCATGCGCCAATCCATCCGCATTGCTGGTCAAATTCGCCGGTCTGTCTTCTATGAAGGCTGGCATGGTCCCGCTGTACTTGAAGTGCTGCATGGCTTGGATGCGGCCAAGGCGGGGGCTCGTACGCCGGTGGCCAATCACTCGATCTGGGAACTGGTGCAGCATATGCGGTGCTGGCACGGGGCGGGACTTGATGCACTTTCGGGAAGGCCATTGCCACATACGGAAGAGGCAGATCAGCTTGGATGGCAAACGATACCGGATTTGTCAGAAAAGAATTGGCAGAGCGAGGTGCAGCGGTTTCGGGATTCGGCTGAAAAACTGACGCAGCGGACGGCGACGCTTGAGGACAAGAAACTGACGGAGCAGGTGCCTGGACGGGCTTATGATGTTGCGCATATGCTGCTGGGCATTGCGAGCCACAATACCTATCATTGCGGGCAGATCGTGCTGCTGCATCGCTATCTTTATCTTCAGCATTAGCGCTTTGGCGGTGCCGCAATTAGGGCTGGACTGACTTCAACCGGGACGACGAAATCGACGATCAGGGCGGCGGGTGTTTTCACTTGTGTGGAAGTGTAGCAAAAGAAAAGGCGGGCCAGAAGGCCCGCCTTTTCTCGATGAGACAGCGCTTGCGACTAGAAGTCGTAGCGTAGACCGAACTGCATGACTCGCGGGCCACCCAGGGTGCCCTGATAACGACCGAATGCCGAGGGGCTACCCAGCGAGAGGTTGGCACCGAGCGGGTCAAAGCGAACCGAGTTGGTGATGTTAAAGACTTCCCACCGGAACTGGAGCGCATGACCTTCGCGGATGACGAAGCTCTTGGCGAGGTTCATGTCGACGTTGAATAAGCCATCGCCACGGACCGGGTTACGAGTGCCGATTTCACCAGGGTTGGTGAAGCCAAATGCCTTGAGGGCAGCAGCGGGATCGACAAAGACGTTCGGGCCGGAGCGGCCTCCGGGAGGTGCCGGGGCATTCTTGTTGGTGCCGTCCGCGAAGCTGCCGAACTGCGTTGCGTTGCCTGCCCAGTTATAGTTGGTGGGCCATGTTCGGTTATGGCTAACAGAGACCGGCAAGCCGGAAGTCTGACGCCAGATGCCGCCGAGTTGCCAGCCACCGAGGATGGTGTTGGTGATGCCGTTGGCATTCGACAGGAACTTTTTGCCCTTGCCGAAAGGCAGGCCATAGACGTAGTTGGCATTGACGCTGTGACGCTGGTCAAAGTCTGAGGAGCCACGCATCTGGTAGCGGTTGTAGGGATTGATGCTGATGCCGCGACCAGCGCCGGCGTTGTCTTCAGAGGTAGAGCCAATGTCGATCGAGTGAGAGAAGGTCCAGTTGAAACCGAACTGATCGCCATTCTTGAAGCGCTTCTGAGCCGTTACCTGCAAGGAATTGTAGGTGGAGAAGCCGACTGAGCGCAGCGCACGCAGATAGGAGAACTGGCGGCTGTAGAAAGCATAGGGGCCAAGCTTGGAGGCGCTAGGATCGCTGAAGCGATCGAAGCTCTCGACGGCGGCTGTTGCATCGGGGAAGTAGTCGGCAAACAGGTTGTAGGCACCCTGGGTTGCCGGTCAAGGTCTAACGGCAAC
>JBKJUN010000973.1:0-12131 GCA_046590555.1 Bryobacter sp.
CGGCTTTGGCCGGCAGCCATTCCCCGACAACCGGGTACCGCTTTCTCGCTTTGATCCCATCATGCAGAAGGTGCTTGCTTACTACCCGAAGCCAACTCTCGAAATCTCGCCCACCATACAGTCCAACTGGTCGCAAAACTTCGCGAACATCGTCAAGACCGACCGCTGGTTCGGTCGCGGAGACCAAAACTTGGGCGAGCGCAACAAGCTTTTCTTCCGCTTCGGTTATCAGGTAACCCCCCGTACCAGCCCCTTCACCAACATCGCCTTCCCGGGAGAAGGCACCAACGGTGGCGGCAACCAGAACAGCCTGGCTCATACCCTTGCCATCAGTGACACTCACACGTTCAGGCCCAACCTGATCGGTGAATTCCGCGCAGGCTACACCCGCTCAGTCTCCAAGCTCACTCCACTCAGTCGCGGTTTCGATATCACCACGCTCGGCCTTCCGAAGTACCTCAAGGATGCCTCGGGCGACTCCCTCTTCCCGCGCTTTAACATCACTGACTTCACAGCCATCGGTCCCGACCGCGCGTCGCTCAATGTCAGTGCTGAAACCACCCCCGAATTCCAGGCGCACTTCACCTGGATCAAGGGTTCCCACGCAGTCAAAACTGGCTTCGATTACCTGATCTGCAGCTTCAATACTTTCCGCCCGGATTACCCCTCTGGTCTCTTCGGCTACGGCAGGGCATTCACTCAGGGTCCAGACCCCGCTACTCCTGCTGCAACCGCTGGCTACGGCCTCGCCAGCGCATTACTAGGTGTGCCTGATAGCGGCAGCTTTACCGTTGGGCCATCGCTCGCACTGCTGCAGCCAAGCTACAACTGGTATCTGCAGGATGACTATAAGATCCTCCGCAATCTCACTATCAATCTGGGCCTTCGCTTCGAATACCAAACTCCCTTTAAAGAGCGCTACAACCAACTCGCCTACTTCGATCCAAATGGCATCGAACCAGTCACCGGCCGCACCGGAGTGCTGACCAACACCACCGCCAGCAAACGCTATCCAAGCAATCCAAACTACAACTGGGCCCCTCGAGTTGGCCTCGCCTGGACTTTCCTGCCTCAGACTGTTTTTCGTGCCGGCTATGGAATCTTCTACGCTCCCGGCAGCGGCGGCGTTGGTCAAAGCCCAGGCGATCTCGGCAGCGGCTCCTCGGTCAGCACCGGTGTCTTCTTCGGCCAGCCCCCTGCCGCTCCCAACACACCCATTGCCGGCGCTTCGCTTGCCAATCCTTTCGTGAACGGTCTCCGGCCTTATCCGAATTCTCTGGTTGGCGCCGGCATCAGCGCCATCTGGCCAGATTGGCAAACACCCACCAACCAAATGTGGAACGCCAATCTGCAACGCAGTATCGGCTCAAATTTCCTCGTCGAAGCCGCCTACATCGGCAGCCGTGGCATGCGCATCTGGAATAACTACAACCGCAACGCTACAGACCCAGCCTCTCTCTCGCTCGGCTCGCAACTCAACAGCCTTGTCCCCAACCCATTCTTCGGAAAGATCACGATTGGCACGATGAGTACGGCTACTGTGCGGCGTGGAATTCTGCTTGTGCCCTATCAACAATACGCAGGCAGCATCAATCAGATCCGGGCCTCCGTTGGTGATTCTGTCTATCACGGCTTCACGCTGCGGGCAGAACGCTCCTTCTCCAAGGGGTTGATGTTCCAGGTCTCCTTCACGGGCGCAAAACTGATCGACAACGTAAATGAGCGATTCGTCGGTGGTGCCAACTTCATCAACCCTTATGACCTCGGCCTCTCCCGCTCCATCTCTGCCGCCGATGTCAGCAAGCGCCTTGTCACAAACTGGGTTTATGAACTTCCCTTTGGCCGCGGAAAGCAATTCCTCTCAAAGGGTATCGGCGGCATGATCCTCGGCAACTGGCAGGTCAGCGGCATCCTCGCCGCCCAGACCGGTTCCCCCATAGCCATCGGTGCCGCATGCACCATGCCAGGCGTCTCGGGCCTCGGTTGTTATGCCAATCGCTCTTCCAGCGGAGTCCTCAAGGAGGGCCGCAGCCTGGACCGCTGGTTCGACACCACCGCCTTCACTAATCCCGCAGCCTACTCCTTCGGTTCTGGCTCGCGCACCGAGCCGAACCTTCGCAACCCGGGCAACTTCAGTTTCGACTCTGTCCTCAGCCGCTGGCAGCCAATCAAAGAACGCATGCGTCTTCAGTTCCGCGCCGAGTTCTACAACATGCTCAACCATCCCAACCCCGCTGGCCCCAGCACTGCCATAACATCCTCAACCTTCGGAGTCATCACTGCGAAGAACGGCAATCGAACCATGGTCATGGGTCTGCGGCTGGAATTCTAAGGAAGCGGGTAATGACTAGCTTCCTCGCCGCTCTCGCTCTACTTCTTAGCGTTGATTCAGCTACAGATCCTCATCTCAGTGGTGACTTCCTCTGGCGTCAGGCCTACAATGCGAAGAAGGCGGGTGCCACGATGTTGAAAATCGCTATGTTCGACGAAGTGGATGAAGCCACCGCCATCATGAAGGTATTGGGACGATGCGACGAGGCCCCCGCCCAGGGCTTCTGGCTCACCCTCGACGCCGACGGCACAACCATTCCCAGCGACTGGCATCTGCTCCTGTCCGGCGAGATCAACTGCATCTTCCACGGAGACCGCGAGCCCACCCCAGAGATCCCTATCGAACTCAAAGCTCTTCCCTAACCGCCCCTTCAACTTTTCATCTGTCGAGGCGCGCTAGTTTCTAAGAGGATGCGCTACTGTTTCCATATGTCTCGTTCGATTCAGGACGCCGCCGCAGAAATCGGAATCCCCGCTGAGCGGCTGATTCCGTATGGTCTCCACTTCGCAAAAGTTCAGATCTCTCACGGTCAGCCGAAGGGCAAGCTAATCCTCGTCACTGCCATCACGCCCACCGCACAAGGCGAAGGCAAAACCGTCACCACCATTGGGCTCGCACAATCGATCCGCCATCTCGGGCTCAGGGCCGTGGCAACGATTAGGCAGCCTTCGATGGGCCCTGTCTTCGGACTCAAAGGCGGCGCAACAGGCGGAGGTCTCGCCCGTGTGGAACCGAGCGACCTGATCAATCTTCACTTCACCGGCGATTTTCACGCGATCACGTCGGCGCACAATCTGTTGTCCGCGATGGTGGATGCGCATGTCTTTCACGGCAACGAGCTGGCTATCGATCCAAACCAGATCGTCTGGCCACGCACGCTCGATGTGAACGATCGCGCGCTGCGTCGCATCACGGTGTGCGAAGGAAAATCTAGCGGCGAACCGCATCCCGCGCAATTTGTCATCACCGCCGCATCGGAGGTGATGGCCATCTTTGCGCTCACGTCTTCGTATGATGATCTGCGTCGCAGGCTTTCGAACATCATTGTGGCGTTTAATCGCAAGGGCGAGCCTGTTCGTGCCCACGACATACAAGCCGTCGGCGCGATGATGGTGCTGCTGCGCGACGCCCTGCAGCCAAACCTCGCTCAGACGGCGGATGGTACGCCGGCTTTTGTCCATGCGGGTCCGTTTGCCAACATCGCACATGGAACCGCCTCGGTGTTGTCCCAGCGCATGGCACTCGAACACGCAGACTTCGTCGTCAACGAAGCGGGCTTTGGATCGGACCTCGGGGCGGAGAAGTACTTCGACATTGTGATGCCTTCGTCTGGATTAAAGCCTGCCGCGGCTGTAGTGGTGGCAACCGTGCGCGCGCTTGCAGCACAAGGCCTCGGCGACCTGCGAGCGGGCTTGGCAAACCTTGGCCGTCATCTGGATATCGTTTGTGGATTCGGGGTTCCAGCCGTTGTGGCGATCAATCGTTTCCCATCGGATTCCGACGCCGATCTTGCCACCGTGCTCGACTACTGCACCGCGCGGGGCGCGGCCAGTGGACTATCTGAGGTCTTTGCCCGAGGTGCCGTTGGCGGCCTCGATTTGGCAACAAAAGTCGTAGCCGCAGCCAACTCCGCAACTGCGAATCCGCAGTCGATTTACTCAGCAGAAACGCCACTCGACCAAAAACTGGAATCGGTCGCCCGCCGCGTCTACGGCGCCGACGGCGTGCAGTTGAGCGATACCGCGAAGGAGAAGTGTGCTCGCTTCACCGCCCTTGGTTTTGGCGGATTTCCCGCCTGCATCGCCAAGACACCAATGTCGTTCACTGACGATCCCAAGCGGCTGGGGGCACCGATAGGATGGACTTTGCCCATCACCGATCTTGTGGTTTCTGCGGGCGCGGAGTTTGTCGTTGCCATTGCGGGAACAACAATGCGCATGCCTGGCTTCGGAAAGGTCTCGCAGGCGACGAAGATGGATCTGGGCCCTGGGGGTGAGTTGATTGGAGTGTCGGGGGCGTAGAACTCCGAATGCCCCGCGTTCACGCTTGCATCCTGTCCATTTTCAGCTTCGGGAAAATACAAGAATTCCCCTAGATAAGGCTGCGGCTTTAGGGCTTCGAAAGTGGCGAAAGCGTCTCCGGAGGTGCCGCCGGTGCCATCCAGTCCGCTGTGAAAATATTGCCGTCCCGCACATAAGCAATGTACCGGCCATCCGGCGAAAAACTCGCCTCACCCACAAACTTATTCCCGGTCGTCAATTGCACAAGACCGGACCCATCAAGGTTAACCATGAACATCTCATGCTTATCTCCCTGGCAACTCGGCATGTTTGACGAAAAGACAATCCGGCGATTGTCCGGCGTCCAGGCCGGATGCAAAGTGCTGCAACCGAAACTCGTGATCTGCTTCTCGTCAAGCCCCTTCAGGTTCATCACATAGATCTCGCTCGGCGACATTAGCGCACGCCCAAACGCGAGCTCATCCTTGGCTTGCTTCTGACCATCCGCCGTCCGCGCTCGCGAACTCCGAAACACAATCCGCCGCCCGTCGTTCGATACATTTGGGTCGCCATCATAGCCCGGCGAATGCGTCAATTGACGCTTGTTCATCCCGTCCCATTCCATCGTCCACACTTCCAGATCTCCGCTCGCCTGGCTCGTGTAAATAATTAGCTTTTCCGACACACTCACGTCGAGCTCGGCATCATAACCGGTAGCGCTTGACAGCCGCTGCATCTTGCCCTTCTCGTTGCTCGCAAATATGTTGAACTCCGCTGGCACACTCCCGAGCATCGTCGGCGCACAAGCCCCCCCGGAATCCTGCGTCGAATCGTAAACCCAGCTTTTAGCCTTAACCAGTGGTGCCGCAGTACGCACACTACCCTTACCCGAACTCGCCAGCTTCTTCGTCTTCGTCAGCAGATCCATCCAATACGCCTGCTGACACTTGCCCGTCTCGGTCGACAGCACAAGCATGCTCTTGCCATCGCCAGACCAGTGCGGCTTCCGGCTCACCCCGTCCGTTGTGACCTGCACCGCCTTCGCAAGATACTCGGTCGAAACCGGAATCTGGGCACCAAAACGCCCCGGTGCCTGACCAAACAGGCTACCCACGACACACAAAACGATCCACAACGAAAAACGCATTCTTACCTCAACAAATCTTCGAGCTGCAATTTGCCATCGGTCTTTTGATCCCGATACTTCACAATCACAGGCGTATAAAGGGAGACGCCCCACTCCTTGCCAATGCCTTTCGACACCTGACGCGCGCCAGCCACCACAACAGCTTCTTCTGGAATCACCAGTGGCTCGTCATCTTTCGCCACCAGCACCCGCTCATTAACCAAGTCATAAACCGGGGTCGAGCGGTTCAGAATCACACCACTGCCCAGCACTGCCCTGCGCTTCACTACCGTACCTTCATAGACACCGCAGTTACCTCCCACCATCACTTCATCTTCAATAATGACGGGCAGAGCGCCAACAGGTTCCAACACACCGCCAATTTGTGCCGCTGCCGACAGATGGCAGTTCTTGCCGATCTGTGCGCAACTGCCAACCAGCGCATGACTATCTACCATCGTCCCATCATCGACGTATGCCCCGGCGTTGATGTACATCGGCGGCATGCAAGTCACCCCGCGTCCCACATAACAACCGTCCCGAATGCTAGACCCGCCCGGTACAATCCTCACTCCGCTCTGCGCCGTAAATGCCTTCGCCGGATAGGTCGCCTTGTCAAAGAAAGGCTGCCTCTGAACATCGACACTCATATCGACAATCTGCCCCAGCCGGAACCCCAGCAGGATCCCCTTCTTCACCCAGGAATTCACCCGCCAGCCAGTCGACGTCGACGCGTCCGGTTCTGCCGCACGATACTTGCCCTGGTTCAGCGCCGCCTTAAACTGCTGAAACAAACGCTGCTCGGCTTCACCCAATTCACTTGCGGCGATCTGAAACGCCGCCTCAATCGCTGTCTGCATTAAAGTCCCACCTGCTTCAAGACACTCTGAATCTTCGCCATACTCGCCTCGGAAGGAGGCACCAGCGGCAGCCGCCATACCGGTTTGCACAGCCCCATCGCCGCCATCGCCGCCTTTACCGGAATCGGATTCGACTCGATGAAGTTGACTTCCATCAAAGGCAGAAATTGGCGCTGGATCGCCCGCGCCGTTGCAAAGTCCTGGTTGAGGCAAGCCTCCGCGAGATTCGCCATCTCACCCGGAATCTCATTGCCCGCAACTGAAATAACCCCGTGCCCGCCCAGCGCCATCAGCGGAATTGTCACGCTGTCATCGCCGCTCAAAACAAGAAACCCTTCCGGCACTTCCTGAATTACCCTCGCTACCTGAGCCATGCTACCCGACGCTTCTTTAATCCCGATAATGTTTTTGATCGCAGCCAGCCGCGCCACCGTCGCCGGCTCAATGTTCACACCCGTCCGCCCCTGCACGCTGTACAGAATGATCGGCAGCTTGGTCGACTTCGCTATCGCCTTGTAATGCTGGTAAAGCCCTTCCTGTGTGGGCTTGTTGTAATAAGGCGTCACGCTCAAAATACCGTCCACACCCAGCGCCTCAATCCGCTTCACCAGATCGATCACGTCCTCGGTCCAGTAGCCGCCGGCACCCGCCAGCACCGGTACTTCGCCTTTGGCCGCCGCAACCGTCAGCTCAACAACACGCAGATGTTCTTCGAGCGAAATCGTCGGGCTCTCGCCAGTCGTCCCGCAAGGCACAAGAAAGTGGATGCCGGCGTCAACCTGACGCCGCACCAGCTTCTTGATGGCGACTTCATCGAGCGAACCGTTCTTCTGAAAGGGCGTAATTAACGCAGTGCCACAGCCTTGAAACATTGTCATTTCCTTATCCAAATAAAATCTCGCCAAACTCGTAAACGCCCGTCTTGCCCTTCACCCACTGTGCCGCTTTCAGGGCCCCGCGCGCAAATCCTTCTCTACTGCGCGCAGTATGCCGCAGCGTGATCGTATCGGCCGCTGTATCAAAACCAATCTCATGTGTACCAGGCACAGCTCCCGCGCGGTTCGAGCTCTCACTCACCTCACGCGTATAACCACCACGGCGCATCTGCTCGACAGCCATCTTCAGTGTCCCGCTTGGTGCATCCTTCTTGGCCGCATGATGAATCTCCCAGGCCCAGGCGCCATACTCTGGAAACTCTTCCATACGTGCCGAAAGCTGCTTCACTGCCGCAAAGAACAGGTTTACGCCAATCGAGAAATTCGGGCTCCATACCAATGTCCCCTGCTTTTCCTGTACGTAAGCTTCTACACGAGGCAGCTCATCGAGCCAACCAGTCGTCCCCACCACCGTCGGCACGCCAAGCTCGGCCAGCTTCAGAATGTTGCTGACCGCTGTATGCGGAGTCGTAAACTCGATCGCCACGTCCACGCCTTCAAAATACTCAGGCGTCATCATCACTTGATCGGCGTTGTTAAACTCATCAAGGCGCAACACAACTTCGCCGCCATACTCGTGCGCAAGAGACTCAATCATCTTGCCCATCTTGCCGTAGCCAACCAGCGCGATCTTCATTCAAAAACCTCCGGGTCGACATCGGTAAAGAACTCTTGGTGCAACCGCTCCACCGCCTCGCGCAGATCCGCCTGTGCCACCACAAGGCCCAGATTCCGCAAGCTCGCGCCCTGGCTGATCATACGAACATTCACCGGGTCGAGCGCGCGAAACACGCGATGTGCCACCCCAGGCTGCCAGCGGATGTTATCGCCGACCAGACAAACTACTGCCTTGTCCTGCTCAATCTCAACCTCGGCAAACTCACGCAACTCAGCAGCGATCGTCTCAATCTTGCCGATGTTATCGATGGTCAACGACACGCTTACCTCGCTTGTGGCAATCATATCTACCGGCGTCTCGTGACGGTCAAAGATCTCAAAGATACGCCGCAAGAACCCATGCGCCATCAGCATCCGCGTGGACTGTATGTTCACAAGCGCAATGTGCTTTTTGCAAGCAATGGACTTAGCCACGCTCGTCGTCACCGGCCCTTCAGCCGTGATCCGGGTCCCGTCCACCTGCGGTCGCCGCGAGTTCAATATCAATACTGGTATGTTCTTCTCGATCGCCGGAACGACCGTTGAAGGGTGCAACACCTTTGCCCCAAAGTAAGCAAGCTCGGCAGCCTCAGCAAAGCTCAGGCTCTTCACCCGCCGTCCGCCTGGCAATACCGTCGGGTCGCAAGTCAGCATGCCGTCAACGTCTGTCCAGATCTGGATCTCTTTTGCATCCACACCCGCGCCCACAATGCTCGCCGTAAAGTCACTGCCACCACGGCCCAGCGTGCTCGTCACTCCCGCCAGCGTCGCGCCGATAAAGCCACCCATCACCGTGATCTCGCCCCACGCGGTCGCCGTCAGCCTTGAATTCGTCTCGGCATAATTCGGCGCAGCCATCGTATGGCGCTCATCGGTAACAATCACGGTCCGGCTATCGACATGCTTCGCTTTCAACGCCAACGCAACAACCTGACTTGAGATCCTTTCGCCAAAGCTCGAGATCGCATCGATGCTCCGCGGAGTCAGCTCACCCAGAATGGCAAGCCCGCGCACCAGCTCGGTCAATTCACTAAAATGCTCATCGATGACAGAAGCGGCGCCAAAGCCATCGGCTTCGGCGTGATGATAAGCCCGCAGAGCTTCCACCTTGTCGAGAGCCTCAACACGCCTGCCCGCAACAGCCAGATTCGCAGCCTCAAGCAGTCGGTTCGTAGTCTTACCCATCGCCGAGACAACAACAATTGGTTGCTCTGCAAGACGGTCTCTGACAATGCCCGCCAGCCGTTCAATCGCGGCGGCCGATTCTACGCTCGTGCCGCCGAATTTCATAACGATCATTGCGCTAGAGCAGTCCTTCGCTCTGCATCAGTTCTGCATTGAGAACCGCCGCGCCCGCCGCGCCGCGAATCGTGTTGTGCCCGAGGCAAACAAACTTCCAGTCGAAGATCGAACAGGGCCGCAAGCGCCCCATAAACACGGTCATGCCGCCATCACGTGGCCCGTCACGCCGAGGCTGCGGGCGGTTGTCTTCGGTCATGTAAACCAGTGGCACCGGAGGCGCGCTCGGCAGATTCCGCTTCTGCGGCAGTCCGCGGAAGGAATGGATTGCCTCAAGTAGTTCGGCCTTGCTCGGCTTCTGTTCCAGCTCTACGCTAACCGTCAGCATGTGCCCGTCAATCACCGGCACGCGATTGCAATGTGCGCTCACCTTGGCATCCAGATCCTGCACAGCGCCGTTCTTGAAATCACCCAGAATCTTGAGCGGTTCTTCTTCCACCTTCGGCTCTTCGCCGCCGATGTAAGGGATCACATTGCCCAGAATGTCCATCGAAGCAACACCCGGATAGCCAGCGCCACTCACAGCCTGCATGCTCGTCGTAATGAACTTCTTGATGCCGTACTGCTTGAAAGGCGCCAGCGCCATCACCAGCGGCACAGCCACGCAGTTCGGATTGGTGATAATCGCGCCCTTCCAGCCGCGGTTCTTTCGCTGGATCTCGATCAGCCCGAGGTGGTCGGCATTCACTTCAGGTACCAGGAGCGGTACATCAGCCTCCATACGGAAGTTCTTCGAGTTCGACACCACAATATGACCGGCTCGGGCAAAGGCCTCTTCGATCTCGGTTGCGACACCAGCGTCCATCGAAGAGAATACAAGCTTGGGGGCATTGCCCGGTTTGCACTCGCTTACCGTCAGGTTCGCGACACTTTCCGGCATCACGCCATCAAGCCGCCAGCTAGTGGCTTCATCATATTTTTTGCCCGCCGAGCGCTCGGACGCACCGACCCAAGTGAGCTCAAACATCGGATGATCGGCCAGGAGCCGGGCAAAATTCTGACCCACCATGCCGGTGGCGCCAAGTACACCTACTTCAATACGGGATGACATCTTTCGAGCAACGTCCTTACCATCTGTTGATAAATTCTCACTGCATCCAGCAATTGCTTCTTCGGGATCCGTTCTTCGCTGGTATGTGCGACGTGAATGGTGCCGGGACCTAACAGGTATGGTTGTCCCCAGGCGCCCTGAAATGCCGGGATGTCAGTGGTATAGGAAGCTACCATGGTATCAAAACCGTCCATCCCGCCAAGCAAAACCGGCGGAATTCGCAACACTTCATCTACTTCTACTGTGTCGCCGCATGCGCTACGAATGGCCGCGACCGTCGAATCGCCATCCTCCACCAGCCGTATCAGCAACTCCGCCTTCGCCCCATCGGGAATCACATTCGGTGCCCGGCCACCCGAAATCAAGCCAATATTCATCGTCGACTGCCCCAGGATTTCGTGCATCGGCAACTGGATCTTGCGAAGTTTCTCCAGTGCATCGAGAAGCTTTTCAATTGCTGATTCGCCTAGCTCTGGATAGGCTGAATGGGCCATTTTTCCTTTGGCACTCAGCTCAAGACGCAGTGCGCCTTTGGAGCCCAGAGAGAGCCGGTTCTCTGTTGGCTCGCCATTGATGATGAACTGTGAGCCGCGCGGATTTCGCCCAGCATGATAGGCCCCGACGCTATTGCGTTCTTCGCCGACAACGAAGAGAAATCCGAAGTTGCGTTTGCCTTCGAGCAGCAGGTTTTCTCCCGCGCAAAGCATGGCTGCGATGATGCCCTTTACGTCACAGGCCCCACGTCCCCAAATGAACTCGTCATCTTCAGAGGAGGCGATGAAAGGGGGCACAGTATCCTGGTGCGTTGAAAGCGTCACCAGCGGCTGGCCAAAGTAGCAAAAGAGATTGTCACGATTGGGCTCAACCGAAATCCGTTCGACAACACCGCCAAATGGTTCGGCTAAGTCACGGAGAATCCCTTCGAGAACAATCGAGACCGGCATCTCGTTGCCGGTGATGGATTCGATATCCACTAGGCGTCGTGTCAAAGCTATTGGATCAAGCATGCTCTTCTATTGTCGCGGATAGGTGCCGAGGATTTGCAAGATCTGCCGCTCTTCAATCCAAGAACCAGAAATGCGAAAGCGATCTTCCCAGAGGTCAGATTCAGGTTAGAGGGTAAGAGGTTGGTGACAAATACGACATAAAATGCATTCCATCCACTTGATTTCAAAAAAAGGATAAGCCGAAGTCCGGTTAGACTCTCTTCGACAGAATTTTCACTTTTCGCGGGAGATCGAAGCGGATGGAATGTGGGGAGACACACGTGTGGCGTGGTCTCCCGTGGAGGGTAAAGCCTTGGGCAAATTGTCAAAGAACTGGTGGGGCGGCGCGGGCCCTGCTCCGATTGAGGATGGCAGAGCTTCGTTGGCGATCCAGAAGGGAGTCGAGCTAAGGTGCTGCTTGGAAAGAGAAATAGACTTTAGGGTTCGGTGAACCACTTTAGAACTTAATCTTTTTCCTGGCGGGTTAGCACTGGGAAGGGTTTTGCTAAGTGAGTCGGTGGTGTTACTGGTGCAGTCGCCGAGGCTCAGTATTGGTGGGAAGCGTTGAGACTTTCTGTTTCAAGTCGACCCGTCCCTTACGGTTTTTCGAGAAACTTGGGGGCGAAACGGGGTACCAGTTTGAGATTGTTGCTGGCCAAGAGAATAAGGGAAAAAGCTTTTTTTAACGAGTTGGCCTCAACAATGCAGTACTGGATTGGAAGGACCCAATGGGGATGACTGGATGTTGGTTGGCGCGAAACCCCAAAAATGCCAATACCTATGATTAAGTCAAGTGGTTTTTTAGGATTCTCGCGGAGCGCTGGTAAAGCCGAAGGCGAACAGAGCAAGGCTTGGCGATATCAGGAAAACTGCACGAGCTTCGGA
>JBKJUN010000553.1:0-3371 GCA_046590555.1 Bryobacter sp.
CGGCCTTTCCCTTCGATGTCGGCCAGTCCATGCAACACGGCGCGTTCCTCAAACTGACCCTTCGCATTCGGCACGAAGAGCATGTTCGCGATCCCCTCGTTACCTGCGTAGATCTGCAGCCCTTGGCCTAGGATTGGCCCCGCCACGAGACTCCTCCCGCCAGCGATTCTTGCCAGACCCAATACCGCGCCCGCTTCTTCGATCCGGTCTTGCCCCATCACTTCGTAGTAGCGAAAGGGCCCACCCTCATGTGCTACCAGGAAGCCAAATCGACCCATCCCAAAGCGGTCGAACGCAAGCACGGACTGACTTGATTGCCCCCGCTCCTTACGGCCATAGAGCAGGTCCATCCACCCGCCACGCCTCCAGCCAAAGAGCCGGTCCCCAAATGCTTCTCCGTTGGCTACATAGAGTTCTTCGCGCCCATCGCCATCAGCATCGCCGGCAGTAACACCCATCGTTGTTGCCAGAGGATCCGTTAGGGGTTCAATACCGATGTCGAAGAAGGCATCCCCACCCCATTTGAGAACCAGGTTTCTCCCGCCGTAAGCTCCGGCATAACATTCATCCACTCCATCACCATCGAGGTCGACGACGCACATCCCGGTGTACAACTGCGAAGGGTTGTCCATCAACAATCGAGTCAACGACTCAAACATGGTCTAGGCGGAGACAGCCGGGTTGTAGGACAGCATACGCAAACACGATTCGCAATTGAAGAGCTTGTCAGGGAATTGACGGATCTGCTGCATCAGGGCGGGCCTGATATTCATCATGCAAGCCACGCACATGGCTTCGGTGCATTCAGCCACTACCACGCCATCCTTGTGCTTACGGCGCAGGCGCTCGTACTGCTCCAGCAGCTTTGGCGGTGTATCTTTGCTCAATTGCTGGCGCTCCCGGTAGATTTTGACGCCCTTTTTGCGATCCACTTCACTCAGCGACTTGGCTTCTTCCTTGCGCCGTTCTACTGCGACTCTCTCTTCCGCCAGAGCCACTTCTGCCTTCTGGACGGTTGAGGCCAAAGTTTCGCCCTCTTCGAGCAAGCGCATCGAAGCCGTTTCGTTTTTGGTCGTCTCGGTCTCGCAGAAAGCAATCTCATGCTGAAAGGCCGTGAGCTGTTCTTGCGTGGTCGCCTGCATCACTTGCTTCTTCAGTTTTGCGATCTTCTCGACGAAATCAGCATTTGCTCCACTGAGGCGCCGTATTTCGGTCTGATTTGAAGCTAAAGCTGCCTGATCGGCTTCAAGCCGGCGTTCGTGAGATTCGAGTTGCTTCTCGAGTTCAGCGATTTTCTTGGGGAGTCCGCGAATCTCTGCCTCAAGTTGAGAGAGTTGACGGTCCATCCGTTGTAGTTGTAGTGCGAGTTGAACTTCCTGAGCCATGGAGTAGCTACAACTTACCACGCAAGAAGGGCAAACGGCGTTTTAATGGTCCAGCCATCGCATCCGTGGCCATGGTTAATTCATCTACTCCAAGTGTTCTAGCTGTAAGATAAAACACAATTGCCCCAGCTGGAATGGCTGCTCCAAGCTGCGCCAGAAAGGGCATGCCGCCCATAGCTCGGACGATTAGCCATACAACAATCCCCATCGCAAGTGTGGCAGCCAGGGCCTTCGAGAGACTAGCCCAAAGCAAGCGCCCATAAAGGCCGCCCATGCGTCTGCGCATCAGCAGAAAGAGGGTCACCGAGCTGAAAAGCGCGATGCCGGATGTCGATATCGCAAGGCCAGCATGGCCCAAATGGAAGACATCAACCATGGTGCGTGCCAGCGCATAATTCACGATAACGCTGCCAAGTGAAACTAGCATCGGTGTACGCGAGTCCTTGAGAGCATAGAATGCCGGGCTCAGTACTTTGAGGGCCGAGTAACCGGTAAGGCCGGCCGCGAAGCAGGAAAGTGCAAGGCCAGTCTGTTGCGTATCGTAGGAATCAAATTTGCCCCCCTCATAAATCGCACCAATCATGGCTCGACCCACTAGCACCAGGCCGGCAGAACTAGGAATGGTCAACAGAAAAACCAACCCAAGGGATCGAGACAAAGTGCGACGGAATTCTTCCCAGTTCTCAGAGGCTGCGCTTCTCGAAACGGCCGGTAAAGTCGCACTTGCAATCGCTACTCCAAACAGGCCCAGAGGCAGCTGCATAAAGCGAAACGCATAATTCAACCAACTCACAGAACCATTGGGGCCTCGCACCGGATCGATCAACTCAGAGGCAATGTTGGAGTTCACCAGCACATTGATCTGCGTTGCTGCATTACCCAAAATGGCTGGCCCCATCATGATCAAGATGTGCCGCAAGGCCGGATCAGAAAAGTCAAAGGTTGGTCGAAATACAAAACCTGCTTTTACCAGTGCCGGGATCTGAAAGCCCAGTTGCATGGCGCCTCCGGCCAGCACCCCCCATGCCATTCCTTCAATCGAAGTAATGCCGAGGCGTGGCCCTAGCCACACACCTGCCATCAGTCCAACAATCACACTGCCAATATTGAAGCAGGTCGAAGAGAGCGCAGGAATCGCAAACTGCCGCAACGCGTTGAGAATACCCATTGCCTGCGCCGCCAGGGCCACTAGTAGCAGGAAGGGAAACATGATCGAGGTGAGATGCGCAGCAAGAGCGGATTTGCCCGGCGTATTGCGAAAGCCAGGAGCCGCCAGATTCACCAGTTGTGTGCTGTATATCGCGCCAAGGGCACAAATCAGGCCCACCACCAAAATCAGTGTTGTCGCTACAAGGTTGGCAAGACGTGCCGCATCTTCACGGCCCTTATTGTGCAGACTTTCGGTAAAAGCTGGAACAAATGCGCTCGACAGCGCTCCTTCGGCAAAAAGATCACGCGTCAGATTTGGAATCTGAAAGCCGATCCGGAAGGCATCGAAGGGCATCGTCGAGCCAAAGAGCCGACTCATCACCATCTCGCGAACCAACCCCGATACGCGCGAGAGGGCAACGGCGAAGCTCATGATCGAAGCGGATCTGACCACCCCTTTCGAAACCGTCGCAGAGGACTCTGCGGCACTTTGTTGTTCGGTTGGGCTCAGGCTCTTTCTGCTCCGTAAAGTTCAAAGAAATGCGCTAGCGTTTGAATGCCTAGATAGTAATGATCCAGCTTGTATTTTTCGTTCGGCGAATGCAGCCCGTCATCAGGCAGGCCAAAGCCCATCAAAATCGTCGGGATCCCAAGATACTGGTGGAATTCTCCCACGATCGGTATTGACCCTCCCGATCGAGTGAAGACCGTCTGTTTGCCCATCATATCTGCGAAGGCCTTTGCTGCCACATCCATTGCCGGATGATTTGGATCCACCATCAAGCCTGGGCCCTGCGACAAAATTTTAACCTCGCACTCAATGCCTTTGGGGGAATT
>JBKJUN010000115.1:0-2387 GCA_046590555.1 Bryobacter sp.
GTCCTGCGGGTTTTTGGCGAGGTGCTCTTCATTCTGCTTTTGGAGGAAGGCTAGCCAACGGCGTTGTCTTGCGTCGTCCATGCCCTTGGGGGGCTTGAGGTCAACGATGGGGTCGCCTGCGGCGCGGAATTGGGTGCCCTGGTAGGCGGCTGGCATGAAGCCGTTGCCCCAGTTGGGTGCACCGCCGATGGGGCCGCCGCGGGGGTCAGAGAAGACTACGAAGGCGGGGAGATTCTGGTTGACCGTGCCGAGGCCATAGGTGGCCCAGGAGCCTACGCTGGGGTAGCCGGTCTGGATGTAGCCTGTGTTCATCTGATAGAGGGCGGGGGCGTGGTCGTTGGACTTTGAGTACATCGAGCGGATGAGGGCGAGTTTGTCGACGTGTTTGGCGACGTGGGGGAAGAGCGTTGAGACATCCATTCCACATTGGCCGTGCTTCTTCGTTTCCCAGAGCGAGGGCATGAGGCCGCCGGGGGTGCCTTGAGAGGGAGTGATGGCTTTGCCGGGGATGGTTTCGCCGGCGTGCTTGACGAGGTAGGGTTTGGGGTCGAAGGTGTCGATGTGGCTGACGCCGCCATAGTTGAAGATCGAGATTACGGCCTTGGCCTTGCCTGGGAAGTGAGGCTGGCGCGGGGACATGAGCGAAGCACCCTGGAGGAGTTCGTTTGCTGCCAGACCGGCGATGCCGCCGCCTGCGCTATTGAGGAGTTGTCTGCGGGACCAGAATCGTTGTGACATTGTTCTTGGGTTCTTTAGGGGATGTAGACGAATTCGTTGGAGTTGAAGAGGGCCTGGCAGAAGTCGACTAGCGAGTCTTTGCCCTGGGCGAGGAAGGCTGTAGTTCGCTGGCGTTCGCTTGCTGTAGGTGGTCTGGCCAGGGCGTGTTCGAAGGCCAGAGTGATGAGGCGCTCCTGGTTGCCGCTCGATTCATCTTTGAGCCGGTCAGCGAAGCGCTGGGCGTGGAAGGCGATGAAGCTGTTGTTCATCATGATTAGAGCTTGCGGGGCCACGGTGGAGCGGTTGCGGCGGGCGCAGGAGCCGATGGTGTCTGGCTTGTCGAAGACCTCGAACATGGGGAGGGGGATGCTGCGCTTGGAGAAGACGTAGATGCTACGGCGCCAGGTTGCAGGGTCGTTGTCGGGTTTGCCTACCCAATTGCGCTTGCTTGAAGCCTGGAAGAGTGAGGGGTCGATGTAGGGAAAGAATGGTTCGCCTCCTACTGTTTTGTCGAGTGAGCCAGCGGCAGCGAGGATGGAATCGCGGATGATTTCACCTTCAATACGGCGGCGAGGCATGCGCCAGAGGAGGCGGTTTTCGGGGTCAGTCTTGAGGTTGGATTCAATATCGTCGCTGGCCATCTGGTAGGTGCCGGACATGAGGATCATCTTGTGGATGGGCTTGAGGTGCCAGCCGTTGTCCATGAATTCTACGCTGAGGAAATCGAGGAGTTCGGGGTGGGAGGGTCGCTCGCCCATCTTGCCGAAATTGTTGGGGGTGCGGACGAGGCCTTCGCCGAAGTGATGCTGCCAGACGCGGTTGATCATGACGCGGGCGGTGAGGGGGTTGTCGCGATTGACGATCCATTTGGCGAAGTTGGCGCGGCGGAAGCTGGTGGTGGCGTCAGCGGGTGGGGCAGGGAAGGGCCATTCTTCTGTTTGGGCGACACTCAGGACGCCGGGTTGCATGAGGGAGCCTTTCTGGTTGCCGCGGTGGAGGAAGTAGCTGGGCTCGGGGGCAGGGCTTTTTTCGGTCATTGCCATCGCGGTGGGCAGAGGCTTGGGGAGTTGTTTGGCAAGGTCGGCGATTTGTTTGTTAAGGCTGTCGTAGCGGGTCTTGTCCGACGGGGTGAAGCGGGTGGGGAGAGTCTCCGGAGTGCCCATCAAAGTTTTTTCGATTTGGGCTACGTTGAGTTTTTGACCATCGTTGCGCTGGTCGGCCGGGGTGGCGAGGGCCTGCTTCATGTAGTCAGGGAGGGCGGCCTTCTTTTCGGCGATGTAGGCGTCTTTGTAAGGCTTGATGAGGGCATCGAGATCCTTCTTGACTGGGGACTGGAGGTCCTGGATGCGCTTGGTTTCGAGTTTGTGTTTATCGATTTCTTCGGCAGAGGCGAGGGGCTTTTCTTCGGGCTTAGTTGGCCAGAATACAGCTTGCATGCGGTAGTAGTCTTTTTGCGGGATGGCGTCAAATTTGTGGTTGTGGCAGCGGGCGCAGCCTACCGTGAGGGCCATGAGTGAGTTGGCGGTTGTGGAGACTACGTCGTCGAGTTCGTCGAGTCGGGTTTGTTCATTTTTGAGGTTGTTCTCGGGGCCTAAGCGGAGGAAGCCAGTGGCGATGCGGGCTTCGTTTGAGGTGGGGGACAGTTCGTCGCCGGCGAGTTGTTCGAGGAG
>JBKJUN010000124.1:0-5424 GCA_046590555.1 Bryobacter sp.
CTTGAAAACCACCATCGTGTCTGAGCCGAAAGTGCGCATAGCGTTGGCAAAAGCGGCATCCATGCCTGTAATGATCGAGCCGACACCGATAATAGTTCCAGTGCCGATAATCACTCCCAGCACCGTGAGAAATGATCGCAACTTATAGCTGCGCAACGTATCAAATGCCATTCCTACGCTCGACCAGAATAAGGAACCAAACATCAGTTATCTCTCCACTCGCAGCGCTTCAATAGGATCTAGCTTGGAAGCTTGCCAGGCCGGATAGATCCCAAAGAAAAGCCCCACGGTCATCGACAGGCCCACACCGAGAGCAATGCTCCCAAGTGGCATCGACATGGGCACTGGTGTGAGGCTTCCAATGGCTACGGCAAAGACCCAGGCAATCACAACGCCGATCAATCCTCCACTAGCCGACAACACCGCGCTCTCCACCAGAAACTGATTCAAAATATCCGCCCGGCGTGCCCCCAGACTCTTGCGAATGCCGATCTCCTGCGTGCGCTCGCTCACCACTGCCAGCATAATGTTCATGATCACAACCCCACCCACCACCATGAAGACGCTGACCACTGCAATCGCTGTCGCCGCAATCGCGCCGGTCATCTGACTCCACGCCGTCGATAGCGAGTCAGAGTTGAACATGGCGAAATTATCTTCGATGCCTGGCTTCAGTTGCCGGTACGCACGAATGAGCGTTCTCACCTCATCCTGAGCCTGCATCAATTTGTCGTGCCCAACCGCAACTACTGAATAACTGATACCCTTTCGGGCACCATAGCTCTTGAAGTAGGTCTCTGCGGGAATGGTGACGAAACTGTCTTGTGTCTGCCCGAATACACTGCCCTTGGCCTTGGCAACTCCCACCACTTCATAAGGCCGTCCATCCACCATCACCTTCTTCCCAACTGCCTCCACATTTGGGAACCAGCGGTCCTTCAGATCATGGCCGAGAACTGCCACCATCAAGTGGCGCTGGTTGTCGATTTCACTCAGATATCGCCCGGTTTCAACTTGTGTGTTCTCGATAGCGGCAAGGTTCGGTGTGCCCCCCTCGATCATGACGGCATCGACTCGATCCCCCTCAAACACTACGGGGCCACGACGCGAAACCTGCAGTGCGATCTCTTTGACCAGCCGCGCATTGGCCTTCACAAATTCGTACTCTTCCCGGCGCAACTCCGGATTCTTTCTCAACAATTCCAGATACTTCTTGGCATCCCAGTCGCCAATGAAAGCCATCCTTACAACGCGGAATCCATCGGCCCCCATATCGCTGACCTTTTCCGCAATATAAACGTCCATGCCATGAATCAAGCTCATCACAGCGATCAGGGTGGTTGTGGCAAGGATGATGCCAAGCAGTGTAAGGAAACTGCGCAGCACGCTCGAACGCAAGCTCGAGAGTGCAACTCGTACCGCCTCAAAAAACGCATTGCTCCGCTGATTGGTCATTCAGCGAAGGATACGTATCAGGTCCGGCGCAAGTTCCCGGCAATCCAGTCTCCAGCACATTCTTCGGCCCAAAATCGTGCCGGACCTCGCGAAAGAAAGCCCACATGCCCGCCGTGCCGCGTCAAAATCAATTTCAGATTCGGATTCTTTTCCAGAGCCGCCTTCTCATAAACCCAGGAAGGAATCAACGGATCGTCGGCCGAGTGAATGAAGAGCCCGGGAACTGCAATCGTTTGTAAGAAAGACTGGCTCGATTGCGTCCCGTAATAACCGGCTGCATTTCCGAAACCGAATGCCTTCGAAGTGAACTTGTCGTCAAACTCAAGAACGCTCTTCACTTCATCTAGCCCATCCAGCGGGAAGATCGCAGGGAACTCGGCGGCCCGGCGTCGGTAACGGGCCTTCAGTCGTTCAATGAACTTGGTCGAATAAATGAAATTGCGCTTCTCTTGCATTCGAAGGCAACAGGCCATCAGATCGAGCGGCGTAGAAACGCTTACCACCCCGGCGATCCCCAGGTCTTTGGCCCGCGACCCTAATTCGCCGGCCAACTTGATCACTACATTGCCGCCCAACGAATATCCCATCAGAAAGATCGGCCCCCGGCCTGCTGCATTCAGTCCCTCGACGATCCGCAACATATCGCTCGTGAGCCCCGCATGATAGAGAGTCGGAGCAAGTCCCTCGGTGCCTCCGCAAGTTCGCATATTGAGGCGATGCACACGCAAGCCTCGCAGCAGCCCAGCCTGAGCCATGCTCTTCATATAGCCAGAATCGTGCGAGCCCTCCAGCCCATGCAAGACAATAAGCTCACCTCGCGCTGCAACCTCGGGCTCATGACGCAATGCAAGCACCTGAACCTCAGGCTCAGTGCGATGAAGATCACGCGTCGCTGGAAAACGCAGTTCGTCCAGATTGCGTGGCCAGAAGTTGGAGGCGATCGTAGTTAGATCGCCATTTCGAAACAGGGGATTGAAAGAGTGCAACTCTTCTAGGCTAAGGCCAATTAGGCCTGCTCGTCATCCGGATCGTCGCTCTTGCGCGAAAGCTCTTCGGTAAGAATGATCGCCTCGGCTAGTTCCTTCATCGGCTTGCGGTGGCGGCGGCTCTCATTTCGCAGGCGCA
This sequence comes from Bryobacter sp., assembly GCA_046590555.1. GTDB lineage: Bacteria > Acidobacteriota > Terriglobia > Bryobacterales > Bryobacteraceae > Bryobacter. The sequence goes on from JBKJUN010000124.1 coordinate 2,581, forward strand.
AATAGGCTTCCTCTTCGGTCAGTTTGTAACGGCTCTGCAAAATGCCCTTGGCGCGTTCAACCAACTTGCGCGTCTCAAGCTGACGCTTCATTTCCTCAGTCTCGCTCACAAGGCGCTGGTTGACTTCGCTCAGCACTTCCTTCGAGATAGCGATGCCCATCTGTTCACCAATGAATGTAAGCAGCGAGATCTCTTCGACCGTGTGCGGATGCGGCTCCCGATGGTGCACATTGATAACGCCGATGATTTCGCCTTGATTGATGAGCGGCACTGACAGAAATGCTTCGTAGGTATCTTCAACAAGACCCTGGAAGCGCTTGAATCGGTGATCGAGGCCGGAATTTGCCGCCAGCGCGACTACAGATTTGTGTTCGGCTACCCAACCGGTTACGCCTTCACCGACTTTCATGCGCAAAAGATTCAGATCATGCGCGTGCGGCACCTGTGAGGCGCGCAATACGATTTCGTTGGCTTCTTTTTCAATCAGATAAACTAGCGCCGCGTCACACTCAGTAACCTGAACTGTAAGGCCGATGATCTCGCCCAACATTTCGTCCAAAGACCGCTGCGAGCTTACGATACTCGAAATACGGTGTAATAGTGCTACCTGTGAGGTTTGGGGTTCGATCATAGTGCTGGGTCCCATATTGCAATGCTAGGGAATCTTTCCTCTTTACACAATTCAATCTTTTTATCAGTGCGATGGTTCGCAGTACTTATTTACTTCTTTGCGGACTGGCAACTGTCTGCACAGACAGCCATCCGTTCACAACACTTCATTTTCTACAGCACTCCTCAAAACTTGAGAGCTGCCGAACAAGGCTTGCAACGACTCGAGGATCTGCGTGAGGCCATTCAGGCCCTGCACGGAAAGCAATGGGTCTCAGCCAGCCCACTGCGAATCTGGATGCCTGCAAACGAAGCAGCATGGAAGAAATTCATGACAACGAACGCGGAACAGGGCATTTTTGTCAGCGGCCAAAGTCAGAACTGGGTCGTCGTCAATCCAGGGTCTCAAAGCTTTCTCGAGGTGCTCAGCCACGAGTACATCCACGCGGTACTCCACCGTGCTCTCCCGAATCTACCCACATGGTTCGAGGAGGGGATCTGTGAATATTACTCTAACCTGCTTTTGCGTCGCAAGGGGAACCGCTTTGAGGTGGTCGTCGGACAGCCTCCCACCCGTCACCGGCGAATTTTGGAAGATCTGCCATCTATCGACATCGACCAATTAGCTCGCCAGCCGATCACGATCAACACCTATGCGCCTGCCTGGGCCATCGCCTACCACCTCTGGCCAAGCTACAAAGCGGGTGACAAATTCCCGTCCAAACTATCCATTGGGCCCTTTTCACCAAGAACGATCCCTATCGACTTCATCTCGCCGGCAAAAACACAGAGCCTGCTCAGCCGCAAAGAAATCAATGAACTCGAAATTGAGTTCCGCAACCAGTTCCCAACTTCGAATCAGCCAATCGAAGCCGCTGTATCTCTGGCAGAATCAACCTTCCTCGAAGGCTTGCGGCTATCTGATTTCGGTCAGACCGGGCCAGCGATCCTATTGCTTGAAAAGGCCTGCGCTCTGAGACCATCAAACAGCAGTTGGTGGAATGCCCTGGCATTGGCCTATCAGGAGAACAATCAGCTCCCAGAGGCTCGAAGGTCAATTGAAAAAGCACTGGAAACGGCGAAAAACGAAACGGAAACCGCCGCAGCAAAAAGCCTGCAGAAAGCTCTCAACTAACATAACCAATAGCGTGGATTCTCAAACAGACAGTCAAAGCCGCAGCGGCGTTCTCTCCTCGCTGTTCCAACTTGCCAAAAATTACAAGGTCAAGTTCGCCGTCATCAGCCTCTTCGCACTCCTGGCAACAGGAGCCGATCTCCTTCAGCCTCTGATCTACCGCGATGCGATCAACGATGTCGCCGGCCTCTTTGTCACTCCAGTAGCTGAACAACCCGCGCAACCACACCGCCCTGATTACATCGCTCCACGAACCACCGGGCAGACCTTCGAGACACTCGTTCAATCCGTCGTCCTGCTCTTTCTGATCAGCACCGCCGGCTACTTTTTTTCGCTGCGATCAGACTACTACGGGGCACGCGTAGCAAGCGCAATGGAAGCAAACCTGATCGTCTCGACCTTCGGCCATGTACTGCGCCTGCCACTCAGTTTCTTCGCCCCACGCTCTAGCGCCGGCATCGCCAAACGCATCGATCAATCTGACCAACTCGCCCCGGTCGTCCATGCTTTCTCTCAACAGATCGCCCCCGAGGCCATCCGCCTGGTCGGCATCTGCGCCATCATGTTCAGCCAGAACTGGCGCATGTCCCTTGTCGCACTCTGCCTCTTGCCGCCCTACCTATGGATCGCCCGCCGCTCCGCTCTCCGCATGAAGACAGGCCTTGAGCCCTACTACGAAATGTGGGAAAACATCTCGGCCCGAATCACCGGAGCCCTCGGTGCCATCAAAACGGTAAAGCTTTCTGGTGCCGAAGCCCGCGAAGAATTGCGCCTCGACCGCGAGTCCAGCGCCGCCTACGCTGTTTACATCGAACGAATTCGTGTCGCCCATCGTTACTACCTTTCGCAGTCACTCCTCAGCAATCTCAGCAAGTCGCTTGTGCTTGGCTACGGCGGTTACCAGGTCTTGCAGCGTCAGATGACCCCAGGTGACATCATCATGTTCGTCGCCTACCTCGACCGCCTCTTTGCCCCTGTCGACTCGCTCAACGGCATCGCCGTATCCCTACAGCAGCACCTCACTTCAATCAATCGTGCAATGCGTCTTCGAGACGAAGGGCCAACCGAGAAGCCCGGCGACGACCTGCCGCAAGGCCCAG
>JBKJUN010000257.1:0-3762 GCA_046590555.1 Bryobacter sp.
TGCCCCACCATCTTTCTCATAAAGTCCCCGAATCTCAAGAAAGAGCTTCGCGATAATTTCCTGATCCCGTTTGGCTTCTCCAGGCGGATCTGTAGCCGCTTCTTTCCACTGCAGCCATCGAGACGAATTTACAAACGCCCCGTCCTTCTCGGCGAAGTTGGCAGCCGGCAATAGAAACACTTCAGTCGAGATCCCGGCCTCATCAAGGGCCAGCGGGTAGTCCTTCGCCGCCAACGTCTTCGCCTTCCAGAATGCCGCCGTCTCGGTCTCAAAGTTCTCGGCGACAATCAGCCATTTGAGCTTTGAGAGCGCAGTCAGCATCTTCTTCGTGTTGGGTCCGTTTGCCACCGGGTTCATCCCAAAGCTAATCAGACCTTCAAGCTTGCCGTGGAACATATCGTCAAAGAAAGCGCCCCACGAATGGTCACCCTTCTCATCGATCTTCGGCAGCCAGTCATAGCCGTATTGATTCGCCGCAGTCGCCTTCTTGCCGTAATAGGCCTTAAGCAGACTCTTGAAAAACTTCGGCGTGTTGCCCCAGTAGTTCAAGCTTTTGGCCTGCAAAGGCTTGGGAGTATTCGCCTTGAGGTATTCCTCGATCGTCGCCAGATTAGCCCGAGGGATCTTGAGATACCCAGGCAACATGTTCCAGGCACCCATATCGGTCGAACCTTGAATATTCGCATGGCCCCGCTGCGCGTTAACGCCGCCACCAGGCATACCAATATTACCCATCAACAACTGCACCATCGCCGCCGCATGAATCAACTGCACGGCAAAAGAATGGTGTGTCCACCCCAGCGCATAAAGCACCGTCCCAGACTTGTCCTCGGCCGCCGCAACCGTAATCAAATCGGCTGCCTTCAAGAACTCTTCCTTCGTACAACCGCAGATCTCAGCAACCTTCTCGGGCGTGTAGCGCGAGTAGTGCTTCTTCATCAACTGAAAAACGCAACGAGGATGCTCAAGCTTTGGGTCGGTCTTGGCATGGCCACTTCCGTCCAGCTCATACTGCCACGTGGTCTTGTCGTACTTGTCACCCTGCCAGCCAGAAAAATGGCCGTTCTCAAAGCCAAAGCCTTCGGCGATCAGGAAGCTCGCATTTGTATGCTGCTCGACATACTTGCGCTGATACTTGCCACTTTCGACGGCATAGTGAATCAACCCGCCCAGGAAGGCAATATCAGTGCCCGAGCGAATCGGCACATAGCAATCAGAGACAGCCGCAGTGCGCGTAAATCGCGGGTCAATACAAATGATCTTTGCCTTGCGAAGCCGCTTGGCTTCCATCACAAAGCGGAAGCCTACTGGATGATTCTCAGCCGGGTTTCCACCCATCACCAGAACGACGTCGGCATTAGCGACATCGGTCCAGCCATTGGTCATTGCTCCTCGTCCGAATGTGGCGGCCAAACTGGTCACCGTGGGGCCGTGTCAAAGCCGGCTTTGGTTCTCGTAGGCGAGTAACCCAAGACTGAAGCGGAACTTGCTCAGCAGGTAGTTAATCTCGTTTGTATCTGTACAGCCGCCGATCATGGCAACATTGCCAAGCCGGTTTACAGTGCGGCCCTTCTCGTCCTTTTCAACAAAGCCCTTGTCGCGAGAAGTCTTGATCCGCGACGCCATCATCGGAATCGCTTCTTCCCAGGTCAGGTCAGTCCATTCCTTGGCCCCAGCCGCACGATGCCGCACCTTCGTCAGTCGTCGATCACTCTGAACGAACTCTTCGAGCGAAGCACCCTTGGGGCAGAGTGTCCCGCGATTGACCGGGCTCTCCGGGTCACCCTCGATGTGGACGATATGCGGTTTGACATTTCGGGCTTTGTCGCCAATCGTATGAATAGTGACGCTGCAACCCACTGCACAATATGGGCATATCGAATTCGTCTTCGTTGTATGGGCTGTCTTGAGTGCGGGGATGTGCGCACCGTTTGAGATCTCACCGTTTGGGGCGGCCAGACCTGTAGCGGTAGTCGCCGTTGTCGCAGCAGAGCGAGTAATGAAGTCCCGTCGAGAAGAGCGCTTAGGCATATGACCCTTGCATTTCATCACAGTTCTTGCCCCTTGAGCTAAGGTTTATCCCCAATATCTAAAAGAACGGCAAATTCATCGGAAGTCCTAGAGTCGGCCAGCTTCGGGCTTTGACTGCTACATTTGGCAGCTATGATTCTGCGCCGCCGCTAAGCGGAAATTTCCATCAAATAATCAATAGACCTGGGTATATAAGTTGTAAATTTTGGGTTCGCCTTGAGCTGTCCTTTCGGCAAAGCGGCAATACGCTCACGATATGGCTTCAACTTCATTCCCCCCACTTCGGTTAGCGAGTTGAATGCGGCCATCGCGATGTATTGGTCGCCTTTAGTCGCATCAGCGTCATTAAGCAGTACTTCCATCGCTGGCTTCAAGTCCGTGGCTTCGCCATAGCGCGCGAGCGCTTCGGCCGCGAGAATCCTGACATTCGGCGCACCATCCTTAAGGCTGGCCCGCAACGCACCTGCACAAATTTCAACTGCGGCCTTGCCTTGTCTCAAAACTCCAATGGCGCTCCAATAGCGAACTGCGCTGTCCTCATCCCCTAAATAGGTTCGAAAGATTTCGGGCTGCGTCATCGTTGGCCCAGTAGCCATCTCTGCAGCGTTGATCACTCGATTCGCCGAGTAACGGTTTCCGTCTTGCGCCATTGTGTATGGTGCCTCACCCTTTGATCGGGAGTGGATCTCGTGCTCGGGAAGGAATCCAACGTCACGGATGCGTGCGGCCAAGGAGGTCTGTGCGACACGCATACGGGCCATCTCAGACTTCTGCTGTGCTGTTGGCCGGAAAGCCAAATTGTTGATTTCGTCTGGGTCCGACTGCAAATCATAAAATTCTTCAGCCGGCTTGGTCTTCCAGAAGCGGCTCTGAACTTCATTCGTTGTGCCCGCATCAAAGGCTGCTTTCCAGCTTCTGGTTGTCGGCATTTCAAACATGTAATCCAGATGTTGCCCATAGATGCGATGGGGCATGTAGTTTCTGATGTACACATAGCGCTGTGTCCGGACGCTTCGAACCATATCAATCCGTTCGTCCATACGCCCGCGGAACCCGAAGACAAAATCCTGCTCCGGCGATATGTCTGCGCCTAGAAACGCATGGCCCTGATGATATTCCGGCTTCTTGATGCCGGCCAGGCTGAGCGCCGTTGGAGCTAAATCGACGAAACTCACCAGGCGATCGGACCATTCGCCCTGCTTGTAATCCTTCGGCGCCAGGTGCTTGAATTGTTCTGGGATGTGAACCATCATTGGAACTTGAAGTCCAGAGTTGTAAGGCCAACGCTTTGAGCGCGGCATCCCTGCGCCATGGTCAGAGTAGAAGAAGACGATGGTTGAATCCTTGAGACCGTCGGCCTCAAGCTCTCCAAGAGTCTTCTTCACCATGTCGTCCATTGTCGAGATGTTGTCGTAATACTGCGCCCAGTCGCGGCGAACGATCTCGTTGTCCGGCATGTAGGCCGGCACGTGCACTTCACGCGGGTCGTGCTTGAGTTTATGGCCTGGAGTTCGGATCTGACTCTCGTGGGTGATGAGGAAGTTGAAGACGCTGAAGAACGGCTGATTTGGGGCACGTTTTCGCCAGTGAGCTTTGTTCGAACTCTCGTCCCAGACCTTGCCCGTATGGATCAGGTTGTAATCTTCCTTCGAGTTGTTGGAAGTGTAGTAGCCTGCCTCACGCAAGATTTGCGGGAACATCTTCTGCCAAGCTGGCAGCTGGGCAGAAGAT
>JBKJUN010000590.1:0-5257 GCA_046590555.1 Bryobacter sp.
GCGCCGCCGGATCTTCAGCCCACTTCTTCGCAACAGCCGCATAAGGCGTCTTCGCCAGCCCTACGTTCATCCGCTCGAGTGTCCTCATCATCTACGTCTTCGGCGCCATGTTCGCCCCCAAACCCTTCGAAGTGGCCAAAGAACTCGTCCGGGTCACCAAGCCCGGCGGCCGCATCGTCATGGGCAACTGGATCCCCAACGACCCAACCTCCTTCGTCTCAAAACTCCTCAAGATCTCTTCCGCCTACACCCCACCTCCGCCAGAAGGCTTCATCAGCCCAATGCTCTGGGGCGTCAACGTAAACGTGGTCGAGCGATTCACCGCAGCCGGCATCCCCGCAGAAAATATCTCGATGGAGAAGGATTTTTTTCACTTCAGGACTGCAAACGGAAACCCGCAGGACTTCGTCCAAGTCTTCACCCGCTTCTACGGTCCTACAATGAAGGCGGTCGAAGCAGCCGAAAAAAACGGCCAGAAGGATCAACTCCTCTCCGAGATCCTCGAACTTGTTAAAGCTGAAAACAAAGGCACCGATGGCACAATTTCAATCTCCGCCACCTTCTTGCGAGTAACCGTCCGCACCTGAACCAGTTCAGCGTGAAAAAGCGCGAAGCCCGAATACCAGTCTTGGACTCATGCCTCGGAACTCTTGAGAAACTGCCGTCGCGAAATAATCTTGGCAAATCGATTCGCCCATGCACTACTCTGAGAATTTCGATTCCCCCAAGGCATGGTCGATAGTAAATTTGCATCACTTCAAATCCTTCGCCACAAGACACTTGCCGCAAATCTTTTAGATTGGCACGATCAGGCGGTCTTCAGTGCTTTTCTTGCCTCATACTGCCGCATTGCCTCGGCTCGGATTTCTACCAGATCTTCGCTTGTCCATGGTGTCGCCGACCCACTTTCAAGTCCTTCGACCAACATCGCCTCAAGCTTGGCCTGATCCTGCAAGGTTAGATCTTCCTCGATCGACGCGCTCACATATTCGCTGACACTATTAAATCGACCCGCATCCACCTGAGCCTGTGCTTGTTCCTTCGTGGAATCTGAAAGTGAAATATTCAGCGTTTGCACGGAATTACCTCGAAACCATATAGTACCAAGCCAGATCATCCTTAAATGAATTCGGCTGAGGCCCCAGTGAACGGTGGAACCCCTCCTACTTCACAGCGTGACTAAGCTCAACCCGGTTCCCCAACCGGTTTGGTTCATGACAAGAAATACAAGCGATCTTGACCCGAGCCCGCGATTCCGGCTCCTCCATCCACTTCTTCGCTGCCGAGGCATAAGGCGTCTTCGGCATCCCAGTCAAAATCCGCTCCAGCGTTTTCTTCATCTCCGCTTCCCGCCCCGTCCGGTATGCCGCCGCAGCCAATCCCGACAAACTCTCCCCCTTCAAATGCATCGGCATTTTCTCAACCGAGTCTCCCTGAAATAGATCGAGCTTGGCATAAGCCTGATAAGCCCTCTCCCAGGATCCCTTCCGCATCGCTTCCGGCAACCGGTCGCCCAGCACCACCAGCACTGCCCCCTCAAAGATCTCCGGCAACACCAGTTCATTCCCGCTAGCCACCTTCCGAATACGATCCAGATAAGTCAGTGCCAAGCCATAATGCCGGTTAAAACCCGTCACGTCCTTAGCCTCATAATCCCAAACCGCCTGCGTCACCTCAGCCAGATACCGCCAGCACAACACCCGTGCCTCAGAATAATAAGTCGCCACCGAATCGAGCGTCGCAACACCTTTCTTCAATCGGTCGTGATCGTTCTCGAGCAACCCGGCAAACAGATCTTCGCGCACCAGCCAGTTCACACTCAGAGTATTGGAAGGCACCTGCGCCGTTAGCGTCAAGGCAAACAAAAGCAAACTTGTAAATTTCATTTCTGTGATCATACCTCAGACATTAAAGCGTACAGACGCTCCGCAACCCGCCAAAAAGCGTTAAGCTACGCCACCACCATCTCATTCAAACATCGCAGAGAACTTCTTGGCAGAAACAATGCGGGTGGATTTAGTCTCCAGGTAGTCCGCCTTGCCAGCCTCAGACGACGCCAACAGAAAGTCGTCGTTATGATCGGGCGATCTCTCAACATGTGGGAGCGGGCTGACATCTTCTGCGAGACGCCTAATTTGATTTACAAGTCTTCCCGCTTGCTGAGGATGAATGAGAAGAGCAACTCTGGGCGTCTGAAGCGTACTCCGCAGTTCGAGCAACTGCTCCGCACAAGAGATCAAAGTGAATCCCACAGCCTCCCAATATCTGTAGATAACCGCAGGATTCCCAGCCGCAGCAATCAAGGCTGATACCAGAATGTTGGTATCAAGCACAACGCGCATTAGGCCTTGACGTACCTTCCAATCGTGCTTCGCTCCGCACGAACTTCACCTACAGCTTCGTCTGCGATTCGTCGCACCTCGGCAGATCTTTTCTTGTCGTTTCGAGCCTTGATATCCTGCACTGTGCGATGAAAAACACGCCAGCGTACTGCGTCTTCAATGAACTTCGACAAGTCCCCCTTCTTCATCCCGTGAGCACCCAAAAAGGTGCGCAGGGATAGGTCGGTCTCCTTGGAGACCTTGATGTTCCAACGAACGGCTTCTTCTTGCATTTAGCTTGGGATAGCGACTTCGGTGTATAAACACCCATACACGCACCTTAACAAAAGCCCTTTCATCAAAAGCAACAATCTACGGCACCACCATCTCGTTACTTTCCACCCCACCCACCCGCAACTTTACCCGCAGCGCCCCCACCGCTCCACCAGCAACCCGCACATTCACCTGATACAACCCTACAAATCCAGGAGCCAGCCCCGCATACTGCACCTCCGCCGCCACGCCATTTACAGTAGCCGCAACCGGAGCTACCACCCACTGCAACCCGTCCCTCAAAGCAACCGGCCCCAACCCCGTCCCATAAACCTCAAGAAACTCTCCCCGCCGCAGCACCGCCCCCGGAAAAATACCCGGCGACACACGCACCACCGGAACCCTCACCACAGCACTCTCTCCCAACGGCGTCACCACCTGCACACTCAAATCACTAGCCCCCACAAACTCATCCGCCAGGTAAAAATTGATCTGCCCATCGCTCACATAAATCAACGGCTGCAACCGCCCATTCACCAGCACCTCCACCCCATTAATCCTCCCAGGCCAAGGCGAGCTAGCCGCAACCGTCACACCTCCAGCCAGATTAGCCCCAAAGATCGAGTGAATCGCCAGTGGCGTAAGCCCGGCTGAAAACGAAGCCGCATTCCCCACTGTTGTATTCAACAAAAACGGCTTACCCAGCGCCGTCACAAAAGCCGAAGGCCCGCCCTCTACCCGTAACACCAAACGGTTCAACGGTGCCGCCGCCGGTCTCCACTTAAAACTCACCAGCCCGTTCTCATCGGCCACCGCGCTAGCTGGCTCCACCGCTCCACCCGCCCCGGCATCAGCGACAACTCTCACCCCCGGATAAGGCAACTGATTCACATCTCTCACCTTCAACACCAACGGCTGCGGCAAGAATCCACTCTCGGCCAACTGGCCTTCACCCTTCACCACATTCAGTGTCAAATTCTGAACACTACCCAGTACCTGCACCCGCGCCTCAACACTTTCAAACGTGCTGTCCCCACTCGTCGCCTCAATCAAATCCACTCCAGGGCGCAAACCACGCACAGCAAACGATACAACAGTCTGCCCTGCCGGCACACTCACACTACCTGGCAACTCCACCAGCGCATTCCTGCTCCGCAAAGCAAAACTCCGAGCCACATTAGCCGCAGCCGCAACCCGCAAACTCCCAGTCACACTCTGCCCTGCCACCACACCACTAGCGGGCCACAAACTCAACGCCACACTCTTCTTCAGCGTCGCCTCAGCGCTAGCCCGCTCCCCAGCTGCACGAAAATAATAAGACTCAAACCCGGCCCGGTAACTCTCCACCTGCGCCAGCCAAGCCGCATCCGTCTCCACACCCTTCGGCACAATCAGCACAAACCCAAACCGGAACTTCCTCTGCGCCACCGTATGATCCGGCACCCGCCGCCCCACCTCAGTAATCAGATCATCGATATTGAAATCCCGCCGCTGCCCATCAAATCGAACACCCACCTGAGGCGGTGGCGGAAAGAAGCTATTGATCCCGGCCCCACTCACATAAAACAACGGAGGTACTTCTTCCTTCCCCCGAAACCCCATCAAATACTGATCCAAAGCTGAGTACCCCTGCGTCACTGCGACAGTCTCAAAGCGAGGCGAAGCCCCAGCCCCCTTATCTTCAATCCGGTTCCCTTCAAGCAGACTCGCCTCACTGTTGAACGTGAAATTCCAGTGCGCACTCTGCCGCCCCAACATCGGCCGGCTCGTCGGATTATTCAGGTCCCGCACACTGGCAAAGGCTAAAAACAAATGCCCCGCCTCATGGCTCAAAACCGTAATCGGCGTATCCCGTGAAGTAAAACGTTGCGGCAAGATCCCAGCCGGGTCCACCGGATACTGCGTCAACTGCCCCATATTCAAAATCGCCTGCAGCCGCCGCGGGCTCCCATATTCCACCCCTGCCTCGAGAATCGTATCCCCAAACCCAGTCCGCTGATTCCTCACCGTCACCTCAAACGCAACCACACCCGTTCCCGCCGTTACACCCAGCGCATTATAAAAAACCAGGTAGTCATAAGCATCCTCATGAGTCTCAAAGAACCGCTGCGCCGCAGTCACCGTGTCGAGTTCTTCGCGATTGGTAAATCTCTCCGCAACTGCCGCAGCAAAAGTCTGGCCACTAGATGCCACAAAGCTGACAATGCTTGAAGCCCCGGTCAGATTCCCCGGCGAGATCCCCACCACCCCCTGCTCTGAATTCGTCTGCTCATAAACAATCTCGATTACTCCGGTCGCGAGCAACCGCACCTGAAACGTATTCACCGCCCCAGACCCAAAGTCCACATACTCAGGCACTCCCACCCAACTAACCACCAGCCGGTCCGCCCGTGACAACACCCGCACCCCCCCGGCCCGCGACGGATCCAGATCGTCAAACAAAGCCGCCACCCTCGGCAGCCCGCTCAAAAGCCGCCCCAAACTCCGTTCCCGCGTCCCCGCATCCCCCTCGACAAAACTCAAGTTCCCATCACTATTCACATTCACAGAACGATAGGTCTGTCCAAAATAAGGAAATCCAAACGACAGAGCCACACCGCGAGTGTCATCATCCCCCAAACCATCCAGAACAGCCCCCGCCGTCTGCTCACTCAAACTATAGT